>JBFHEJ010000122.1:0-7042 GCA_041584255.1 Lysobacterales bacterium | reverse complement strand
TCGACCTACGCCAGCATCATCCAGACACTGCAGCGGCGCCACTACGTCGAAATGGACCGCCGCCGCTTCATCCCGACCGATACGGGCCGCGTGGTGGCGCGCTTCCTCGAAAACCACTTCGAGCCCTACGTCGACTATGAATTTACCGCGCGCATGGAAGACGAGCTGGACGCCATCTCGCGCGGCGAAGTCGACTGGGTGCCGCCCCTGGAGCGGTTCTGGAAGCCCTTTATCAAGCGGGTGAAGGAGAAAGAAGAGTCCGTCAGCCGCCAGGAAGCCAAGCTGACGCGCGAGCTCGGTATTGACCCGAAAAGCGGCAAACCCGTCTCGGTTCGGCTGGGCAAGTACGGGCCACATGCGCAAATCGGCACGGCCGAGGACGATGAAAAGCCGCGCTTCGCCGGCCTGCAGCCGGGCCAGCGGCTGGAAACGATCACGCTGGAACAAGCCCTCGACTTGTTCAAGCTTCCCCGCGATCTCGGATTCACCCCGGAAGGTGAACCCGTCTCTGCAGCCATTGGCCGCTACGGCCCGTACATCCGCTTCGGCAACAAGTTCGTTTCGCTCAAGGACGCCGACCCGCACACGGTCACCCTGTCACATGCCCTCGAACTGATCGCCGCCAAGAAGCAGGCCGACCTCGAGCGCATTCTCAGGACTTTTTCGGACTCGGATGTGCAGATTCTCAAAGGGCGCTGGGGGCCGTACATCACGGATGGCAAGAAAAATGCGCGCATCCCCAAGGATCGTGAGTACGAGTCATTGAGTCTGGAGGAGTGCCTCGAGCTGCTGGCTGCGGCGCCGGAGAAAGGGCGCGGCAGGAAGAAGGCCTCGAAAAAGAAGACGGCAAAGAGGAAAGCCCAGAGAAAAAAGGGCTCCGCCAGGAAAAAAACCGCGAAAAAGAAAGCCAGCACAAAAGCCAAAAAGAAGGCGAGCACGGCGTCAGCAGGCTGAATCATGGCCTGCCCCGTGCTGACCCCCTCCGCAGCGGCGCAAGTCCTCCAGGACGGAGGTGTCATCGCCTATCCCACCGAGGCGGTGTACGGGCTCGGCTGTGATCCTTTGAACTACAACGCCGTTGCACGCATCCTCGAACTGAAGGGCCGGCCGGAGTCTGCCGGCCTGATCCTGATCGCGGATGATTTTTCGCGTCTGGAAGATCTCGTTTGCAATGTCAGTGAAGATCAACTGAAGCGGGCGGTGGACTCCTGGCCAGGGCCAGTGACCTGGCTTTTTCCAAAGTCTATGCTGGTGCCTGGGTGGGTCAGCGGCGAGCACGATTCAGTCGCCCTGCGTATCACCGATCACCCCGTGTGCCGCGAACTGTGCGCTGCTTTTGGCAGCGGCATCGTATCGACCAGCGCAAACCGCAGCGGTGAAGCCCCCGCCCGCTATCCGGGTGACATCGAGGTCGCGTTTGGTGGCGCCATTGACGGCATCGTGGCCGGCGAACTTGGCGGGCGTGAGCGCCCCAGCGAGATTCGGGACATCCGCACCGGCGATGTCATCCGGTCGGCCTGAGGCAGGTAGGGAACGATGATCGAAGTTGGTCAAGTCCGGGACTACCTGCTGGACCTCCAGGACCGTATGTGTTCGGGCCTGGAAGCGGTCGACGGCGGCGCGCGTTTTGTGGAGGACGCCTGGACGCGCGGCGAGCATGATGACGATCCGCTGGGTGGGGGTGGCCGCACCAGGATGTTGCGCAATGGTGGGGTGTTCGAGCAGGGCGGAGTTGGATTTTCTCACGTGACGGGCGATCGCCTGCCAGACGCCGCCACGCGGGCACGTCCGGAGCTGGCGGGCCGGAGCTTCGAAGCACTGGGGGTGTCTCTGGTGATTCACCCGGAGAGCCCGCGAATACCCACCAGCCACGCCAATGTGCGCTTCATTTGCGTCGGTTCACCGGATGACAGCGAGCGTGAGCCTGCCTGGTGGTTCGGTGGCGGCTATGACCTGACGCCGTTTTACCCCCAAATGGAAGACGTCATTCACTGGCACCAATCGGCTAGCGCCGCCTGTACGCCCTTTGGCGATGACGTGTACCCGCGGTACAAGGCGTGGTGTGACCGTTATTTCTACCTCCCGCACCGCGGCGAGACGCGTGGCGTGGGCGGCCTGTTCTTCGACGACCTGAACGACTGGGGCTTCGACCAATGCTTCGCCTTTATGCGCGCGGTCGGCGACAGCTACCTCGATGCCTACCTGCCTATCGTCGAGCGCCGCAGGCAGGACGAATGGGGAGAACGTGAGCGCCAGTTCCAGCTCTACCGGCGGGGCCGCTACGTTGAGTTCAACCTGCTCTACGACCGCGGCACGCTGTTCGGCCTGCAGTCTGGCGGCCGCACCGAATCCATCCTCATGTCCCTTCCGCCATTGGTTCGGTGGGAATACGACTGGCAACCAGAGCCGGGCTCTGAGGAAGCACGCCTTTGCGAGGAATACCTGGCACCCAGGAATTGGCTGGCGACGTAGGCCGGGAGGAGGAAGCGCCGAACGCCGCATGAATCGGTGGAAGTCCCGGGCGCGGGCAAGGAGGCCCTTCCAAAACCGTATGAGGCATGGATGCCGAATCCGAGCGTACAGGGATGTAATTACAGCGTGTTTTGGAAGGGCCTCCTTGTCTGCGGCCAAATCGTAGCGGTTGACGCTACAATCCCCGCCCATGATTCAGCTCACCAACCTCGCCCTGCGCCGCGGCACACGATTGTTGCTGGAGAACACCAGCCTGCAGATTCATCCCGGGCACAAGGTAGGCATCACCGGCGCCAACGGCTCCGGCAAGTCCAGCCTCTTCGCAATGATCCGGGGCGAGATCGAACCAGACGCCGGTGAGCTGAGCGTTCCCGACGACTGGGTCATTGCGCATGTGGCCCAGGAAAGCCCCAGCGATGACCGTGCGGCGATCGAGTATGTGTTGGACGGCGATGCCGATCTGCGCCGGCTGGAAGCCGAAATCGAACGCGAGGGGCGAAACCCCTGCGGAGAAAAGCTGGCGATGCTGCACGACCGATTCGAAACCATTGGCGGTTATGCAGCGCGCAGCTGTGCGGGTCAGCTGTTGCACGGACTGGGCTTCAAAGCCGGTGATGAAATTCGTTCCGTGACGCAATTTTCCGGTGGCTGGCGCATGCGTCTCAACCTGGCGCGGGCCCTGATGTGCCGCTCCGATCTGCTGTTGCTGGACGAACCAAGCAACCACCTCGACCTGGATGCCGTGATCTGGCTGGAGGACTGGCTTCGTGCGTATGAGGGCACGCTGTTGCTGATCTCACACGACCGCGATTTCCTGGATGGCAGCGTGAACCACATCGTCAATATCGAGCTTGGCCGGGCGAAGATGTACACCGGGAACTACTCGGCTTTCGAGGAAGTCCGCGCTGCGCAACTGGCCTTGCAACAGGCCCAGTACGAAAAGCAGCAGCGCGAAATCGCACACATGCAAAGCTTTGTCGATCGCTTCCGTTACAAGGCGTCCAAGGCGCGCCAGGCGCAAAGTCGCTTGAAGGCCATCGAGCGTATGCAACGGATCGCGCCGGCCCACGTCGACTCTCCGTTTCACTTCCATATGCTCGAGCCGGAGAAGCTGCCCCAACCGCTGCTGAAGCTCGACGAGGTCAACGCCGGGTATGGTGAAACCATGGTCCTGGAGAACGTGCGCTGCACCATCTTTCCCGGCGACCGGATCGGCCTGCTGGGCCCCAACGGGGCCGGAAAATCGACCCTGATCAAGCTGTTCGCCGGGCAGATCGAGGCGCGTGGAGGCGAGTTCGTGCCTGCCCGCGACTTGCGGGCTGGCTATTTTGCGCAGCATCAAGTCGATCAACTCAGCCCCGAAGAGTCACCACTGGAGCATCTCGCGAGAATCGATCCGGACGCGAGCGAAGGCGCGCTTCGCAAGTGGCTCGGCGGTTTTGGCTTTTCCGACGACACGGTCTTCATGCCCACGGCGCCGTTTTCGGGCGGCGAGAAATCGCGCCTGGCGCTGGCGCTGCTCGTCTATCGGCGCCCCAATCTGCTGCTGCTCGACGAACCCACCAACCACCTCGACCTGGAAATGCGCCAGGCGCTGGCTGTTGCCCTGCAGGAATTTGCCGGGGCGATGGTGATTGTTTCGCACGACCGCCACCTGCTCCGCGTGACCACCGATGCGCTGCTCCTGGTTCACCATCGGAGTGTCAAGGAATTCGACGGTGCCCTGGACGATTACGCCGACTGGCTGTCCAATCGCGACCGGGACCAGCACCAAGCTGAGACACAACGCAAAACTCCGCGGGCAACAGACCGCAAGGCGCAAAAACGCCGCGAGGCTCAACGAAGGCAGACGCTGGCCCCGCTCAGGCAGTCGGTCAGGGACGCCGAGCAGGAACTGGAGAAACTGCAGGCAGCGCAGTCACGAGTGGAACAAAAACTCGCTGATGGCGCTCTATACAGGCCGGGCGGCGGGGATGAGGTGAGCACCTTGCTTGCTGAGCAGGGTAGGATTCGGAAATTGCTCGAAGAAGCTGAAAGTCGCTGGCTTGAAGCCTGCGATCAGTTGGAACGGGCACAGTCAACGGTGGAATCATGAACAAGAAACATGCCAGGCATGCCTTCCTGGCAGTCATTGGCTGCATCGTGTCTCCCTTGCTGCACGCCGCCACGGTTGAAGTAGCCGCTCCTCTCGATTTCAGGATTGTGGAGGAGACGCTTGCGCAGCAGGTGTTCACCGGACCGGACAGAACTGTCGAGGTGTTCGCCGACGCCATCGCATGCAATACACTGGCGTTGTCGAAACCGCGTGTCCTGGGAGACGAAAACGGCCAGTTGAGGCTGGTCACGGACATGCAGGCCCGTGTGGGAACACCGATCGGCCAGAGTTGCCGGTTCTAGAAATCCTGGGAGGGCGTCGTGGAGACCGAGCAGACCGCCCACGTCCAGCCCGGGACTGCGGTGGTGACGTTTCAGGTTGTCGGCTCGCGCCTGCTGCGCGCAAACGATGGCAAGGATGCGTTGCCCGGCTTCATGCAGGGCTGGATCAACAGTTATGTGCACCCCCGGCTGGGGAAGGTCACCGTCGATCTCGCCCCGGCACTCGACGGTATCCGGGCGCTGATGGATTTGGCGGCAAGCGACCATTCGGCGGCTGCCGGAGCGGCGGGATCGCACGATGCCTGGTCCGTTTCACTGTCAGATGTGAGCGTGACGAGCGACGCCCTCGTGGCGCTCCTTCTGCTCGATGTTCCCGATGCGCCGGCCGGTTGGTCGCCCGCCGACGAGTCGCCACTGACCGATGCCGAACTCGCCGCCTGGGACGCCAACTGGCAGGCCTGGGATGCCTTTGCGACGTGGATGATCATCACGCTGGCGGCGCCCGCGGGGCCTGAACTCACCCGTACCCTGGCCGAGACGTGGCTCGAAGCCCGCTACGAACTGCGTGACGCACTGGCCCGCGACGATCGCACCCGCGACCCGGTGCGTGAGCTGTTCCTCAATACCTGGTCCCGGCTGGCGCCTCTGCTGCACGATCGGGATTTACCGATACCGGGCGGCCAGGCGCTGGGTTTTGCCGGCTTCATCGGTGCCGGCAACGCCTTGCAGGCCCTGGACCGGCTTGCGCCCCATATCGGCCTATCCATCAGCCGGGATTCGTTACGCGCCATGGCGCGTATGCTGGCCCCGGAGGTCAGCGATGCTGCCCTGGGCTACAGCACAGCCGTGAACCCCGAATTGCGCGCGCTGCTCGGGCTCGGTCCTGCACTGGAAGTCGTGCCGCTGAAACCACGCCGCAGGAGCATGATCTTCGGCCACGTGCTCGACTGGCTGATTCCAAGCGCCCACGCTGCCCAGATCGACCCCCGGCTGGTGCAGCGGCTTAACACCTGGGTACCGCGACGCCTGGAAATAGACAACTACCTGCAGGCCATGGCGCGCTTGCTGGATGCCATATCACTGGCAGAGCATGCCAATGCGAAAGTGCCGAAAGACTTCCTCGAGGTCTACGATCCGCTGTTGCGCGCGACGGCGTGGCAGGAGTCCTGCTGGCGGCAGTACGTGGAGCGCAACGGTGTGCGCGAGCCGATCCGCTCCTCGGCGGGATCGGTCGGCCTGATGCAGATCAACATGCACGTGTGGCGCGGCGTTTACGACATCGAGCAGATTCAGAACAACGTGGGGTACAACGCGCACGCCGGCAATGAAATCCTGGTGCATTACCTCGTGGATTACGCCATTCGCAGGAACGAACATGAGGTGTCCGGAGATGCCGACAACCTGGCGCGGGCGGCGTATGCGATGTACAACGGCGGGCCGCGTCACCTCGGGCGATATCGCGACCCCAAAACCTCGGCATCCCTGAGGAAGATCGACAGTGCATTCTGGGCCAAGTACCAGGCGATTCAGGACGAAGGTCCGCTTGCCGTAAAGCCCTGCCTGGCTGGAAGTTGAGCGGTCAGTGCGCTTCGTCCCAATCCTTGCCCGAGCCGCTGTCGACGACCAGCGGGACGTTTAGGTCCGCGGCCGCGGACATCAGTTTCTCGACTTTGCCGCGGACCTTGTCGACCAGGTCCGCGTGAACTTCCAGCACGAGCTCATCGTGCACCTGCATGATCAGGTGGGCTTGTTCTTCTTTGGCATTGAGCTCATTTTGCAACCAATCATCGACCGCGATCATGGCGCGCTTGATAATATCGGCCGCCGTGCCCTGCATGGGGGCGTTGATGGCGGCTCGCTCGGCCGCCTGTCGCCGCTGGCCGTTGGAGGCGTTGATGTCGGTGAGGTACAGGCGTCTGCCGAACAAGGTTTCGACGTAACCCTGGTCATGCGCCTTCTTGCGCGTTTCATCCATGAACTCCAGCACCCCCGGGTAGCGCAGAAAATAGGTGTCCATGTAGACCTGCGCCTCCGCCCGGCCGATGCCGAGCTGACGTGCCAGCCCAAATGCCGACATGCCGTACATCAGCCCGAAATTGATTGCCTTGGCGGCGCGTCGGTGTTCGGCGTCTACATTTTCATACGGCACATCGAAGACTTCGCTGGCCGTGGCGCGGTGAACGTCCACTTCGTC
>JBFHEJ010000121.1:0-7060 GCA_041584255.1 Lysobacterales bacterium | reverse complement strand
TGGCCCCCGGCGCCAGGGTCGGGCGCCTACCATGGAATTTCTTCGCCGTTCCAGTTGTAAAAGCGGCCCGTATGTTCCGGGCGGAGGTTGTCGAGGACAGAAAGGATCCTGGCGGCGCTTTGGTCGGGTGAATACAGCTTGTCGTCATCGAGGTTGCGTTGGAAAGGTTTTGACAGTTGGGTGTCCGTGGTTCCCGGATGAATCGACACCACGCACGCCCGGGGCAGTCGCCGACGGCACTCCAGCGCCAGCGTGCGCATCAACTGGTTGAGTGCGGCCTTCGATGCGCGGTAGCCGTACCAGCCGCCCCGGCGGTTGTCGCCAATGCTGCCGACCATGGCGGAAATTGCAGCGAAGGTGAATCTTTGCCGCTTCGGGATGTTTGGAATCAGCGCACGCGCCGTCATCAGCGGGCCGATACTGTTGACGCTGAAAAGATGAAGCAGGTGCTCTGGTTCGCATTGCTCGAGCGCCTTTTCGGGCTGCAGATCGCCATCATGGAGAATTCCCGCGGCGTGAACGACGAGTTCCAGCTTTCCTTGCTGCGCTTCGATGTGCTCGGCCAGACCTTCGATGCTTTTCGTGTCAGTGACGTCGACCGTCAGTGCCTGTGTTCTTCCGGACCGTTCAACGAGATCGCTGAGTTGTGGCGACATGCGGTTGGGCTGATGCGTTGCAATGACTCTGGCAAAATCGGGACTCTGCGAAAGCCGGTCAGCCAGGGCCAATCCGATTCCGCGGTTCGCGCCGATGACCAGGGCGATACTGCCATCTTCCCCCCGGGGTTTGGTTGGGGACTTTGCTTCAGACATCTGGGTACCTGCGCCAGGCTGCACCGTGGTTCAGGACCGCCTGGCAGTGATTGATGAACAATATTCCTCGGCGAGGTGAAAAAACTTCAGCCCGGAACCGCATAGTAGAACGGAACCGGGCCGAAGAGTGGAGACATCGCCAGGGAGAGTTGCAGCAAAGATCGGCGATGCCCCCGGTCGAACTTAGTTGGGCAGAATCACGGTATCCACGACGTGGATCACACCGTTGCTCGCCATGACGTCCGTTGCTATCACCGTGGAGTCATCGACAAGAACGGTACCGCCGTCCACGCGAATGGAAAGATTTTGACCATTCACTGTCGGCGCTGAGCTGAGGCCGATGACCTCGGAGGCAGTCACTTTACCCGGCACTACGTGATAGGTGAGGATGGCGACCAGCTGGTCCTTATTCTCAGGTTTCAACAGGCTGTCGAGCGTGCCGTCCGGGAGCTTAGCGAAAGCTTCGTCAGTCGGAGCAAAGACCGTGAAAGGCCCGTCGCCCTTCAGCGTGTCGACCAGTTCGCCGGCCTGCAATGCGGCCGCCAGGGTTGAGAAATTACCCGCAGCTACAGCGGTGTCTACGATGTCAGCAGACTTCTTTTCCTTGTCGTAGCCACCCGCGACCGCGATCGAAGCCGAGAGGGCCAATGCGAAAACAGCCAACTTCGTGGCCACAAACTTGTTACGAGACTTGTACATCGAGGGGTTCCTCCTATGAATTGAGGCCACACTGTACAATACTCGTACACTTATTGCAATACTTTTTTGCGGATATCACCTATACGATATATACAATATCGATACAACAGGGTTCGGGGGATACTCCAGGTTCAAGAAAGAGCCCGCGGCCAGGACCGCGGGCGAATCGATCATAGAGGCGCCAGCTTGCGCGCCGGAGACGGCGTTGCGCCGGGTTCAGGGGTCGATCGGCCGTCCTGTCATGCGCATCTATCCCTGGGCGGCTTTTTCCCTGGCGGCGCCACCAACGAGGGCGAATCCGACGGAATTGAAGTTGAAGTCCGCCACTTGCTGGTAAAGCGGTTGTGCTTCATCGGCCCGGCCGGCGCCCGCCAGCGCTTCGGCAAGCTGGTAACGGATATACATGTTGTTGGCATGGTCCGCTTCGCTCAGCTCGGCAACAGCAGCCTCGTAGTCACCGGACTTCAGCGCCGCCGCCCCGAGGACCCAGTGGGCGGGCTCCATCTTTCTGGGATTGTCGTCGTTGGCGACCAGCGCCGCAATTTCCGCCGCCGCCGCCCCGGCCGCCTCCCTGTCACCCGCGTATGCGGCCAGCAACCCATCCCACATCAGGTTGTTTGCGGCGATCAGTCGTTCGGCGTTGTCGGTGCCCACGTCATCGGCGATGGCGGAATTGACCGCATTGCGACGCTCGATGATCGAAGCGGCTCGATCATACATTCCGGCGTCCAGGGCAGCCTGGGCCGCGCTGGTCAGCGCGAACACCTGCGTGCCCTTGACCTGGTCTTCCGGTGTGCCCATCGCGGCGACGTTGTCGGCCAGCTCGACCAGTTCGTCGATGGCTGCTTCGATGTCACCCTGGTGTATCCGTGTAAAACACTTGTAGACGGCGTAGCCGGCCTTGCTTTCCGGCGGGGCCAGCTCGATCGCGGCGTCGTAGGAAGCACGGGCTTCGTCGATGTTGCCCAGGAAAGAATTAATGTGCCCCTGCTTGTGCATGGCCAGCTCCAGCGTGGGATCGATCTCGCCCGCGCGCTGGTAAGCCGCCAGGGCGCCCTCGAGGTCGCCCTGCGCCCTGTGGATATCCCCCAGGACCTCAAAGCCGCGCGCCTCGGCAGGGTAGGCTTCATTGAATTCGCCGATGACCTCGTTGGCCTTGTCAAAGTCTTTGGGCTCGCCGAACAGGTAATTGGTCGCCAGGCCCATGAGCGCACCAGCGGAATCGGGGTCGACCTCAAGCGCCTTGCTGTATGACCTGCGCGCCGCCTCGTTCTTGTTGGAAGCCGCCTGCATTCCCGCCAGCACGATGTACGCCCTGGCGCTATTGGGATGGTCTGCGACAAGCTTTTCCGCCTCGACCTCGCCCTGTGCCGGGCTGTTGGTCAGGAAGCTCTGATTGATTCTGATCAGCGCCCTGTCACTGGCCGGTGCCTCCGACGCATACCTGTCCGCCGCGTCCAGCCGGTCCTGGAATTCCTTGAAGGAAAGCGCAACGTTGGACGCGCCCCAGTACGCGCGCACGAAGTCGCGATCCGCGCCGATCGCGGCCAGGAATTTGGCGCGCGCCTGTACGCCGCGGCCGACGTCCATCAGGTATTCACCCTGGGTGTAAAGTTCGAGCGCTCTCGCAGAATCGCTTGCGATCGGCAACTCGCCCTCATCAACCGCGTCCGGCCTTTGCATAACGACTTTGGGCTGGCCTGCGTCGCCTGTGCTCGGCGCTGCCGCGCCGGAATCGTCACCCTGCTGCGAACAACCGCCGACAGTAAACAGTGACAAAAGAAGAATGGTTGCAATGGTCAGGTGCCTCATGAATGGGTTACCTCGCTTATGGGCAATGTGCGTCCGCCTGGGTCCACTATCAGTATAGAAGGCCCCTGGGGCCTTTGCAGATCAGAAGCTTTCCTTACCTTCGGGCCAAGTTGTTACAGGGCAGATCAGCTCATCCGGTCGGCAGCTGGTATATTTTCCTGACCGCTGAACAGTGCCTCGTGACGAATCCGTCAGATGAGCCGGGATAAACGCCTTCCAATTGCAGACCATGTGCTCGGCATGGGTCGCAACATCACCCGGCGAGACTTCGTCAACGGCGTCGGCCTGTCATCGCTTGGAATGATATTTCCTGCGTGGGGTTCGGGACCAAGGACGGCGGCCGACTATCCGCCTACCAGGACAGGCTTGCGCGGTTCCCACCCCGGGTCGTTCGAGACGGCGCACGCGCTGGCACGGGAGGGGATGACGTTCAGTTCGGCCCGCGACACCGGCGAATTCTACGACCTCGTCGTGATAGGCGGCGGGATCAGCGGACTGGCTTCGGTCTGGTATTACCGCCGGCTGTTCGGGGCCGACTCGAGGATCCTGGTTGTCGAAAACCACGATGACTTCGGGGGCCACGCCAAGCGCAACGAATTCCACCACGACGGAGTGATGCGGCTCGCCTGGGGCGGGGTGTTTAACCTGGAGTACCCCGCGTTCAGCCCGACCGTGAACGCCCTGATGACTGAACTGGGAGTCGATATCGATCGACTGCTGGCCGGGCTCGAATTCAACTACGGACGCAATGGCCGCCTCGGCCCATCGACCTGGTTTGATGTGGAAACCTATGGGCGCGACGTCCTGATTCCCGGATTCGCAATTCGCAATGCCAACCTCGCCGGCAATGCGGAAAAAGTCGACCAGATGCCGCTGGACGCCGCTTCGCGTGCCTCGCTCAAAGCCTTCTATTCCGCCAGGGAAAACGTGCTGGAGAATCATTCATCGGCCGAGCGCGCCCGCTATCTGCGCCAGATCAGCTATCTAGATTTTATTCAGGAACACGGCGGCCTGACCCCGCAAGCTGCTTCGATATTCCTCAGGAGTACCGACGGCTACTGGGGCGTCAGTGCTGACGCGCTGTCGGTGGCCGAGTGCGTCGGCGCTGATCTGCCGGTGCAGCACCTCCTGGGGGGTGAGCCGGAAATCGTGGATGAACGCATTAACGATGTGGCCATGTTTCCCGATGGCAATGCCTCCATTGCCCGTCTGCTGGTGCGCAAGATGATTCCTGCGGTGGCCCCGGGCAACAGCATGGACGATATTGTCACGGCGAAATTCGACTACAGCCAACTGGACCAATCCGAATCAAGGGTGCGGATTCGCCTGAACTCCACCGCCGTCGCCGTGCGGCAAGACGCCGATCGGGTTGCCGTCGACTACGTGAACGGGGGGCAAACGCTGCGCGTCAATTCACGCCACTGCGTGCTGGCCTGCTGGCACTCAGTCATTCCCTACCTGTGCCCGGCGTTGCCCGCTGAGCAAAAAGAAGCGATGAAATACCAGGTCAAGCGGCCGCTGGTGCTGACCAATGTCCTGCTTCGCAACGCTGATGCTTTTGAACGGCTGGGAATCAACGGCGCCTATTGCCCGGGCCGGCTGCACCAAAACGTGTGGCTGGTCCACGGCATCGAGGTTGGCGACTACCGTCACGCCTGGAACGATGACGGCGCGGTGGTGGTGATGTTTTGGGGGATGCCGCACTCGCCCAATCGCCAATTGCCAATCCGCGAACAACATCGCGCCGCGCGCACGCGGATGCTGTCGATGGAATTCGCTGATTTTGAGCGCGAAGTACGTACGGTTTTGAACGGCATGCTCGGGTCCGCCGGGTTCAGTGCCGCCGAGGACATCCTCGCCGTTACCGTGAACCGCTGGCCACACGGCTACGCTTATGACTATCTCGACCTGTGGGATCCCGAGTGGCCGCCGGGCGAAGCGCCCCACGAGATCGCCAGGCGACCTTTCGGCAACATCGCCATCGCCAACGCCGACGCCGGCGCCGACGCCTACACCCACGTCGCCATTGACCAGGCCTGGCGCGCCGTCAACGAACTGCGAAATATGCCGGCCTGATCGAAACGCAATCAAATAAGGACTGAGCCCCGCGCCTGCACGAGTGGAATCTAGTCCTGATCGAGCAGTCGCCCGTATTGCCGGAGAACATCGCGCAGCGCGCCATGGTCGATGGCCACCGCGCGGTGGCCGGCGAAACCGGTCATGGTCTCGGCCGCCACCAGTGCATTGACGATGGACTCTTCGGTCGCGCGCGTCGTAGCCAGGAACAGCGGGTCCATTTGACTGTTGCCAAGAACGGTCAGCGTTTTTGTTTCGGTCTGGCTTGCCTGGGGATTGGCCGTGCTGAAAGCCAGAAACAGGTCACCCGAACCGTTCCCGGCATAACTTCCCATGCGGGCCAGGCCCATCGCAGCTCGCTTGACCAGTCGATTGAGCTGGTGCGGCATCAATGGCGCATCGGTGCCGGCAACGATGATGATGGAGCCGGTTTCCCCGTTTGCGTTTTCGTAGGCGCGATCGTCGCTCAGGTGGCGGCCAACCGGCACGCCGGCAATTCTCAGTTCATCGCGTTCGCCGTAATTGGCCTGCACCAGGACCCCAACCGTGTAACTCTGACCGTCAATTTCCACCACCCGGGAAGCCGTTCCGGTGCCGCATTTGAACTGGTGGCAAATCATGCCGGTGCCACCGCCGACGTTGCCCTCGGCAACGGGCCCCGAACGGGCGCTTTCGATGGCCTCGAACACATGTGATGGCGTGACGTGGAAGCCGTTGATGTCGTTGAGCCAGCCGTCCCAGGTTTCGCCCACGACCGGCAATGACCACCAGTAGCCTTCCTTGTCCGCCGTGCCATTTTCGACCTGCCAGGCGATCACGGCATCCCGCACCACCCCGACGCTGTGCGTGTTGGTGATCATCACGGGACCCTCCATGATCCCGCCTTCCTCGATCCAGTGGCTTCCCGTCAATTCGCCGTTGCCATTGAGCGAAAACACCGCGGCATGGACCTTCCTGTCAACGGTGTCCGGGCCGCGCGGCAAGACGGCGGTCACGCCGGTGCGAATGGCGTTGCCGGCCTCGCTCTCCCCGATCAGGGTGTGAAAGCCGACGGTAACACCGGCAACGTCAGTGATGGCGTTCCATTCGCCGGGCGCACCGTCGAAGGGAATGCCGAGATCGCGGGCGCGAATGGTGGTTTCGGATGCAGACATGGGCGTGGACCATAAAAGTAGGGGGGTAATGCAAAAAGCAAGCGTTCCCGTGAGAACTCTGTTCATGGGGGTGTCTCGAGGTAGCGTCGTTGGCAGTTTATACGCGGATTCCGGGGGGTGCACTCTGGCATCGTGCCCACTGCAACGGCTATCCTAGCTTTCTTTCCATTGAAAGACGGGTGCCCCGTGTCCCTTCCAGTCATAGAAGAATGGCTTCGCGATAACGCGATCTCGGAAGTCGAATGTATCGTGCCGGACATGACCGGCAACGCGCGCGGAAAATTCATTCCGGCAGACAAATTCATCAAGGAGGACAGCCGCCTCCCCCAGGCCATCCTGGTGACGACGGTCACCGGTGATTACACCGAGGAAGAAGCCGAACTGATCGGGCCCACCGACAGCGACATGATCCTGCAACCCGATCCCGACACCATGCGCCTGGTGCCGTGGGCCGATGAGCCAACGGCACAGATCATCCACGATTGCTTCCTGCGTCAAGGCGGCCTG
>JBFHEJ010000120.1:0-7074 GCA_041584255.1 Lysobacterales bacterium | reverse complement strand
TGATGCACAGGTCGCCATTATAGGGCTCGAGGGGGGAGGCGCCGGCCTCGGCGACGACCAATTCGGGCTTCTCGGCCGCCAGCCTGGACAGCATGTACGTCATCGCTTCGCGGAAGCGGTCATCGGAAACGACGGTGGACGGCAGGCCGGCGTCGACGAAATCAATGATCGCAACCGCCCCGGCATCACTGTAGCTCAGCGTATCCCGGAAGCGCGCCGCGCCCGTCAGCTTTGCGCCTACGACGCGGTGGCCCATCCGTTTCAGCTCATGGATGATGACGCGCCCGGCGGTGGTTTTTCCAGCCGACATCGACGTGCCCACCATGAGGATAATCGGCGCGTCGAACTTCGTTTCCTCCACCGGAGCGACGTAGTCGCGCATGCGTTTGGCAACGCCGCCGACGTGGATATGACCCTCGTATTCCAATTCCATCAGTCTGGGAACCATCATCGACACTGAAGTAGCCTTTCCCAGCAGCCCGGCGCCGGTGAGCGCCTCCATGCGGCCGTCTTCCCCGATTGCCTCCCAGTCTCCAACAACTTCGAGGGTTGCCGCTCGTTTGCCGAAGGCTCCAATGATGCGGTCGCCCACCATAATGCTGACGATCCGTCCGTTTGGAATCTCGATCTGGTACAGCGAGCTCGGCATTCCGACCACGCGGGCCGCGACATAATCACCGTGCGACCAGCGGGGGCGATCGAGTGGCTTGACTTCGAAGTCACCCTGCTTGAAATTCGCCGTGCGTGTGAGCGAGGTCAGAAAGTACCGGTCCCGGTCGTCTTTTCCACTGATCATCGACTCACTCCTCGATTTGCGGCAGCAATAGCATCAGGGTCAGCAGCATGGCGCGCCGCATTGTCTGGTCGAGCAGGAGGTGTTCATGCGCTGCATGGGCACCATCGCCCACCGGGCCCATGCCGTCCAGTGTAGCCGTGAACTGGCTGGTCGTGCTGCCGTCCGACCCGCCACCGGCAAGGCCCTGTTTCAGGTCGATGCCCAAATCGCGGGCAAAGCCGCTGGCCTTCTGCCACAGACGGTCGTTGGCGGGCGTTGCCTCCAGAGGGGGTCGGCCGATCCCGCCTTCGATGCGCAACTCGACGCCTGGCGTTTCGGGCTGGATGGCGAGGATGGTCTCGTGGATCGCCGCGGCGTCCTCGCCGGTGACCACCCGTACATCGACCACCGCCTTGCTCTCGGGTGCGACGACGTTAGGTCTGATGCCGCCGTCAACGGTGCCGACGTTCACGGTAATGCCGCGCTCCGCATCGTTCAGGCGGTGAAGCTTCTGGATGACGTGCGACAGCTCGAGGATGGCACTGGCCCCGCTGCCAGGGTCCAGGCCCGCGTGAGCCGCCTGGCCCTTGACCCGCACCATGAAGCGGCCGACACCCTTGCGCCGGGTCTTGATAGCGCCCTCCAGTCCGAGCGCGGGCTCCAGGACGTAGGCACGTTCGACGCGCCTGGCGAGCAAGCGAACGTGGTTGCGTGATTCACGGCTGCCAATCTCCTCGTCGGAATTGAGAAAAACAACTGGGGTCAAGGGCGTCGTCAGGTCCAGTTCACGCAGGGCACCTAATGCGAGAATGATCTGCACGACGCCGCCCTTCATATCGAATACGCCCGGCCCCTTGACGACATTGCCGTCTACCTGGAAGGGCATTTCTTCGAGGGTTCCCGCCGGCCACACGGTGTCGAAATGCCCCAGCAAAAGCTGCAGGCCCCGGTGACGTTGCCGTTGGCGAGGTCGCGCGAAAATGCTGCCGCCGAGTTGGCGGCCGGGAATCTGGCGCACGGTGTAATCGAGAGCTTCGAATTCTGTCCGGAGTATCTCCTTGACGGCAGTCTGGGCGGAGGCGTCGTGGGACGGTGATTCTGCGAGCGTCAGGCGCCGCAACAGGGAGACCATCGATTCTTCCTTGCCAGACAGGAATTCGACGATGCGTTCTCGGTGCGCCGCCGTCATGGCGGCTATTTCGTCATTCCTTCCGGTGCGGGAAAGCGATTCGTTTCCTCGATGGCTGCAAATCGCCAGGGATGCACGTAGGCCAGCAACGGTGAGAAATGAAGCAGATCGTGGTCATCTTTGTCCGATAACCGCAGGGCTGCCTTGTGAACATGAGCCGCCTTGATCCGGCCTGCGATCAGGCTGTTTTCGCCAAAACCATCGATGATCCTGAGCTTCTCGCATTCCAGGAAGATATTGCCATCTGAGACAAAGCGCCCCTCGATGGTAGACGCCGGAAACGTCTCGAAGGCTTCGAGGACCGGTTTGGCGGCATCCTCGCCGCAACGCGGGGAAGCCGCGAGACTGGCCAGGACGAACTGCGACGGACGGGGATAGGTCACCGTGAACACCCCCGTGCGCTGGATGTTCTGGTAGGTGCCGTGGCGTGGGGTGCAGACAAAGCCGAAATAATTTTCCCAGCCCAGGGGTGTCACCATGTGCTTGGGTGCGAAATCCGGTGCGCCGTCGGGTTCGATGGTACCGATCAGTACCAGCGGAGCGACGGTGAAGAAGCGCTGCCAGACCGCTGCACTGCAATCAAGGGAGACCAGCTCCGGCGAATGATTTTGACTCATGACACCTCCCGGCCGGTCATGCCCTTGCGCGGGCGCCAACGGCCCGCCACGCGTCCCGTGTAACCGCAGGCCGTTGTCAGCTGACTTGGATCTCGTGACGCTGGGCGCCCTTCGGAAGTTCCGTTTTGGCCAGGTGAATGTAAAGCATGCCGTCTTTCATCCTGGCCTTGACGCCGTCCTCGCGAACATTGTCGGGGAGCGTGAAGTTGCGCTCGAAGTTTCCATAGAAGCGTTCCGTCCGGTGCCGCTTCTTATCCTCAATTTCCTCGCGCCGCTCACCCTTGATGCTGAGAACGCCGTTTTCGACTTCGACCTTTAGGTCTTTCTTCTTGACCTCGGGAATCTCGACTTTGATGAGGAACTCTCTGTCTTCCTCGGTGATGTCCACAGAGGGACGCCATGCCATGGCTCTGGATACATCAAACTCCTCATCTGCCCACGGAAAGCGCCAGCCGGTCATGAAGTTTTCAAAATCCCTGAATGGTGTTCGTTTCACAATGTTCATATCTACCTCCCGCCCCGCCCGCATCCAATCTGCTGGAGCTCATCCGGGGCTCATATATATAAGGTAAGGGTTCCGTGCCGGGAATGCTTTGATTAGGATCAAAGACGCGTAATGTTCATATGAACCAGGCGCTTGACGGCCCAAACAGGCGCGCTGACGCCTGCCCGAAAGTCGAGGCGAGATATGCGCTTTCCAGATTCCGGGCGGACTCCGGGCGCGCAAGCTTTGCCGAGCCTGGTCCAGGCTCGGCTGGCTCAGCGGGGCGGGCAACGCGCACCGGTTGGACAAGGCGTTACCCGATGGCGCGCGCCGTTACGGCCTGATGCCAAACAGCTTCAGTTCAGCGCCTTTCCAGCCTTTGCTGCGGGCTTCGTAGTGGAACACCACTTTTTCGATAAAACGGGCGCCGCCCTGGATGTCGATCTCGCGGCTCGAATCGCCCTTGCCGAGCACCCGATTCCTGGCGAAGACCTGCTCGTCGCCGTTCTCAAAGTGAACCACGACTGTTTTAAACTCCACGGCTGAACCCGTCACCTTGACCCGCAGGCCGCGAAACTTGCCGCGCTCGGCGCCGACACGGATGGTGTCGCGCTCGCCCAAATCGGTGACATGGCGTTCACCCAGCAGGACGCCGTGGCCGGACGCAACCGCGGCGCACGATGCCAGCAGGAAACCTGCGGTCAATAAAGTTGCGAGATATTTCATGGTCTGCTCCTCGTTCTTCTGGATGGTGGCCTGTCCCATGGCTAGAGCATACCCACCCCGGCTGAACCTAACCTGACTGCAACGACCGGTCGTCAGCTCGAGCCCGGATCAGTTCATTTCGCGGCGAGGCGCCCGTCGCAGCTGCCATCGACCGGCTGCCAGACCTCGGCATAAGGATTATCGGGGCACACGGCTTCGAGGAACTTGCGGCGTTGAGCGGCCTGTAGTTCGCGCTGGCGCTCGAACACCGCAGCCATGTCCGGGTCATCGTAGAGAAATTCCAGGTACGCATGGTTTGGCCGTATGACATAGCCACGTTCCACTGCACTCATCAACATTGATTTCGCCGCTTCGAGATCACCGGAAAGGTAAGCGGCAATGGCATGCTCGTAATCGACGCAGTAAATAATGTTGCACAAGACAACGCCGGCGTCGTGGTAGCGCTTGCTGCTCTCGCGCATCGCGGCGATCACTGCTGCGTTGTCCGCCTGGTCAGGGGCAGCAGTGCGCGCGGCCAGCAAGGCCAGCACGGTGTTGGCGCCGAGCCAGGGGATGTCAACCAGGCCGTCCAGCTTTGCCCACTTGTCTTCGAGCAATGGCAGCGCCCGCTCGAATTCACCCGCGGCTGGCATTGCCTCACCCAGGATCCACGGCTGGCCTTGCCTCAGCGGCTGTTCAGACGCCATCTGATCGTAGTGCGCGACAATTTCCTCCGGCCGTCCCAGCAGTTCCAAAACCACATAGTGGTCGTGCTCGGTAATCGCCAAAGCTTCCTCATCCAGACCCATCGCGGCCAGCAGGACCACGAGGTAGCTGTCAACGATGGTACCCCTTGGGTCATCGCGCTCGGCCCGCAGGGCCAGCAACGCAGCTTCGGCCCAGTTCCCGTCCAGCGACTTGAAAGACAGCCAATACTGGCGGTAATGGTGGGGCGACAGCGAGGCCAGCTTGTTCAGCACACGCTGCGCCTCGCTCAGCCGACCACGGGCAACGAGCGCACCAAAATAGTTGCTGAGGGCCGCGACCGACAGGGGGTCGGATCGTACCGCCCGTTCCAGCAAGTTAAAGGACTCCTGGTAGTTGCCCTGATCTGCGAGGAAGCCGCCCAGCCACATGGCCCCTTCGGCGTAGTTTGGGTTGAGTGCCACGGCGTGACGAAAATGATCGATCGCCTGGTCGATGGTTTCCATCGTGACCAGCACATAGGCCATGGCCGCATGGGCTTCCGGCAGGTCGGGGTCGAGTTCCAGCGCACGCTCGGCATGGGGTCTCGCCCGCGCCAGGGCTTCGGCTTTGGGCAGGTCGCCGAATTGGGTTTCGGACAGAAAACGTGTCGCCAGCGCGAGCCCCGCCTGGGCGGGCGCATAATAGGGATCCAACGCGACGGCTTGAGAGAATTCTTCCACCGCGCCCGCGATCGATTCATTGGTGCGCTGCGCCATCAGGTATTGGCCGCGCAGATAAGCCTCGTATGCCTCGGTGTCGGTGGTTGCATGGCTATCGGCCGCATCGGCCATCACGATGCCGAGGGCCGATTCGAGTTCGCCGACAATGGCGGCCGAGATTTCGTCCTGGATGGCAAAGATGTCCTCGAGGCTGCGGTCGTAGGTTTCCGACCACAGGTGCCGGTCGCTGTGCCCTTCGATGAGCTGAGCGGTGATACGGACGGTGTCGCCGGCCTTGCGCACCGAGCCTTCGAGGACATAGCTCACCCCCAGCTCGGAAGCGATGGTGGGAATGGGGACCGACCTGTCCTTGTAGGTGAAGGCCGAGGAGCGCGAAATGACCCGCAGATCGGGGATGGCGGCCAGCAGGTTGAGCAACTCCTCGGCCATGCCGTCGGAGAAGTACGCCTGCTCGGGATCGGTGCTCATGTTGACGAACGGCAGCACGGCGATCGAACGCTCGCCGTAGGCCTCGACGATCGCTTGCGCCCGGCCTTGCTGGCGCGCGGACTCGGCAATCTTGGCGTCACGCGCCGGATCGAGCACGAACTTGTCGAAGGCGAAATAGCCAAGCGCGAGCGCCAGCACCGCCATGATGATGCGATCGAGGCGTTTGGCGTTGTCGAGCGCGGCCGGGCGGCCGCGGTCAACGTCGGCGTCGCGCCTGAGCCCCTCGGGCGTCCATTCAAATGCCCAGGCCAGCACCAGGGTGGGAATGAGCCCGATCGCCAGAACCACCACGACGACGCGGGCCGGCGTGTCACCGAAGCCGAACAGCGGAAAGATGGTCTCGGCAACCTGGATCAGCAACCAGGCGGTAACAGCGTAGGCTGCGCCAACCCGGATAACGTTGCGTCGGTTGAGTTCGCGGAAAAATGACATGGCTTATTCAAATCATAAGCCAATTGCCTGTAAACGGCTCAGCCGGCGGTCCGGCTCGTATGAGATTCGCGCTGGGCGAGCTGCTGGTCGATCCAGTTGGAGAAGTCGGACGAGAACGCCTGACCGACATCAGCCCAGAATTCGCTCATCCCCGGGGACTGCAGGTAGCCCTCGACGTTCTTCACGTACCCCTGCCAGTGCGACTCCGGCATCATGCCGCTTTGCCAATGGCAACAGCATAGCTCATGCATGCCGTGACGCTCATTTCCGCGGCGGCGGGATGCGGATGGCAGGCCATGCGCGGATGCTAAAATCGCGCCGTGATGCCAGGCCTATGGAATATTCTGCTGGCGGCGGGGCTGGTCCTCGGACTTTACCTCGCGGTTATGCTGTTGGTGCAGAACCACGCCAATCGTCTCGCCGCACGGCTGCTGGCCATCGGCGTGTCACTGGTTGCGATTGCCATCTTTGCCGAGCTGGTCCAGGCTGGCCTGGCGCCGCGCCCGGCGCTGTTCCTGATCTGCCTCAACATCAACGTGGAGCTTGCCTTCGGGCCGTTGATTTTCCTGCTGGTGCGCTCGGTACTGTTTCCCGAACGCGGCTGGCAGCGCCGCGATGTGGTCCACTTTGTGCCGATCACCACGGGATGCCTTTTCTGGTTCGTGCTGTGGATGCGGGTCGACGACCCTTCGGCGGTGCTGGAGTCCGGGCTCGACTCAGTCTTCCCGCTGATTCCCTTCCTGTCGTTCAAGGCCCTGGTGTTGTTCGGCTATCTCGGCGCCGCATTATCCCTGCTGCAGGACACGCTCGAAAGCGGCCGCCGCTATGTCCAGGGAAAACGCCGGCTGGACCTGCGCCAACTGCGCGCCTGGCTGCTGGCGCTGAGCATTATCCCGCTGGTGATCTACGTGACCGCATTCGCTGAACTGCTTGGCGTAACCTTCACGATGGGCTCC
>JBFHEJ010000119.1:0-7114 GCA_041584255.1 Lysobacterales bacterium | reverse complement strand
TGCGCGGCCCGACCAAAACGAGATGAACATCCTGCGCGGCATCCTGCGTGCGGCCCAGGACGCCGCAAACAGGAACTCATGACAGACCTGCCCGCTGAAATTGAGCAATGGCGGGCAGCAGGCCGGTTTGTAACAGAGGGGGAAACCGAAATCTGGTACCGGGTCGAGGGGAACGGCCCCTGGCTGGTCTGTTTTCACGGTTTCCCCACCTCAAGCTGGGACTGGCACCTTCTGCTCCCGCTGTTGACGGTCGGGCGGCGGGTTCTGGTGTTCGATTTTCCGGGCTACGGACTTTCCGAAAAGCGGCCGGGGCGTGATTTTTCCCTTTTAAAGCAGCTCGATGTGGCCCTGGCGCTGATCAGCCGGCTGGGTATCGAGACGTTCGACCTGTTGGCGCACGACATGGGCAATTCGGTCGCCTGTGAGCTGCTCTATCGCCGGGAGCAGGGGGCGCTTCAAATGGAGCTGCGA
Organism: Lysobacterales bacterium; assembly: GCA_041584255.1. Lineage (GTDB taxonomy): Bacteria > Pseudomonadota > Gammaproteobacteria > Xanthomonadales > SZUA-36 > JAUIBE01. The sequence continues at coordinate 6,643 of JBFHEJ010000119.1, read as the reverse complement.
TCCCTGGTGCTACTCAATGGCGGCATCTACATGGATCTCCATCGACCCCTGCTGACTCAGCGGCTGTTGCGTACGCCCATGCTTGGTCCTGTGACCGCGCAGCTCAGCAGCTACCGCGTATTCCGCCGCCAGTATCCGCATGTCTATGCTGATCCATCACAATTCGACGAGGCGCATTACCGAGCCCAGTGGGCCCTGCTGCAGCATCGCGGCGGTCGTCGCACGCTCGCCGGCATTGCCTGCTACATGCGCGAACGCAAACAGTTTGGAGCGCGCTGGACCGGGCCAGTCGAACGGTACGAGGGTCCGCTAAGCATTATCTGGGGTCAGCAGGACCCTATCGCGGTGGAGGAGATCGCGCGCCGGCTCGCAATGCGAAACGCCGGCCTGAACCTGACCGTGCTGCCCGGGGTGGGTCACTACCCCCAGCTCGAGGCGCCGCAGGAGGTATCAGCTCAAATAATCCGGCACCTCGATGCCACGGGGTAGGTTGGGCGAATCCTCAGGCGCGCCTGGCGTGAGGGTCAGTGGCACCACACCCGCCCAGATTGGAAGTTCAACGTCGTATTCGGGATCGTTGGGCGGGCCGCTGCGCGTTTTAATGCTGAAGGTCTCGATCGGGAGTCTGAGGATGGTCGTGGCCTTCAACTCCTTTGGCTTGTGGCTGCGCAAGTCGGCCAGCCTGCCGGGCGCCAGGTGTTCCACCAGCGCATCCAGGGCGGCCACCTTTTCGTCGGGGTCGTCAATCGCCATGACGTTTCCGAACACCATTAGCGAACGATAGTTCATCGAGGAATGGAACGACGAACGCGCCAGCACCAGCCCGTCGAGGTGGGTGACAGTGACACAGCAGCGCAGGCCTTCGGCCAGGTTGGTGATCAGGCGGCTGACCACCGAACCGTGGAGCAACAGGTCTGAACCCTGGCGCCCCAGCGCCATGGGCATGACGTAAGGCTGACGCTCAAGGGTAATGCCGACATGGCAGATGCGCGCCGCATCGATGATGTCACAGGCCAGGTCAAAATCATGGCTGCCGCGCTCGGGCAGCCGGGTCAGCCTGGTGTCGGCCTTGATGTCATTGTCCTTCATATGCCGGGCGCCTCTTTCTGTTTATGGCGAACTTCGGCCAAGATGATACCGTTGCCCAGGTCGCTGTGCCGCCAACAGAACGTTTCAAATGGAATCTGAACAAAACTCACCTGACTTCGTGAAAAACGTCTGGAACGTCGTGTGCGGCATTCCCAGTGGCCACGTGCTGACCTATGGCGAAGTGGCGCGCCTGGCGGGCCGGCCAAGCGGGGCCCGCGGCGTCAGCGGCGCCATGCGGTTGGCGCCGAGAAAGTTGAAGATTCCCTGGCACCGGGTGATCAATGCCGAGGGCAGGATCTCGATTCCCAGGGACAGCCCCGGTTACCGAATGCAAAAAGAGCGCCTGGAGTCGGAGGGCGTGGTGTTCCTGAACGGAAAAATCGACCTCGTCCGCTACGGCTACCAGGGCGTCGTCGACCGCATGCTGTGGGGCGAACAGGAGGGGTAGTTCAACCAGGCGTTACAAGAGCATTTGGCACATCTTGCCCATTCAAATACCCATACCGCGGGCATGGTGGTGCAGGTGATCTTCGATGAATGAGGCGATGAAGTAGTAGCTGTGGTCGTAGCCTTCCTGGTAGCGCAGCTCCAGCGGATGGCCGGCATCCCTGGCGGCTGTCTTCAGCGCTTCCGGGCGCAACTGCTGGTCGAGAAATTCGTCCGCGCTGCCCTGGTCGATGAGGATCGGCAGGCGTTCCCGTGCGGTGGCCAAAAGGTGGCTCGCGTCGTAGCGTTCCCAGGCTTCGCGGTCGTCGCCGAGGTAGGTGCTGAACGCTTTCTCGCCCCAGGGGCAGGCCGAGGGGTTGCAAATCGGCGCAAAAGCCGAGACCGACGCGTAGCGCCCGGGATTGTTCAGATAACTCACCAGCGCGCCGTGACCACCCATCGAATGCCCGCAGATTCCCCGGACATCCGAGACCGGGAACTCTGCCGCGATCAGCTTGGGCAGCTCAGCGTTGATGTAGTCATCCATGCGGTAGTGCTTTGCCCAGGGCGCCTGCGTGGCGTTGACGTAGAAGCCCGCTCCGGAGCCAAGGTCGTAAGCGTCGTGCTCGCCGGGAAGGTCGGTCCCGCGCGGGCTCGTGTCCGGCGCCACGATCGCCATGCCAAGGTCGGCGGCAACCCGCTGAGCCCCGGCTTTCTGGGAAAAGTTTTCGTCGGTGCAGGTCAGGCCCGAGAGCCAGTAGAGCACCGGAACCGGCTGCGTCTGCGCCTGCGGTGGCAGGTAGATGGCGAAGGTCATGTCGCAGTCGCAAGCCTGCGATGCGTGTTTCACCCGCAGATGTTCACCGCCAAACAGGCGGTGGCGTGCGACGGTTTCCATCAAAAGTGAACGACGGACCGGATGCTCTTTCCTTCATGCATCAGGTCAAAGGCGCGATTGATGTCTTCCAGCCCCATCGTGTGGGTCACCATGTCGTCGATATTGATGTCGCCGGACATGTATTTGTCGACATAGCCGGGCAGTTCGGTGCGGCCGCGCACGCCGCCAAACGCCGTGCCACGCCATACGCGGCCGGTGACGAGTTGGAAGGGTCGGGTGGCAATTTCCTGGCCTGCGCCGGCCACGCCGATGATGGTGGATTCCCCCCAGCCCTTGTGGCAGCACTCCAGCGCCGCGCGCATGATATTGACGTTGCCAATGCACTCGAACGAATAGTCCACGCCGCCTCCGGTCAGCTCGACGATCACGTCCTGTATGGGATCGTCATAGTCCCGCGGATTGACGAAATCCGTGGCGCCCAGCCTGCCGGCCATGTCGAACTTGTCCGGATTGATGTCGATCGCAAGGATGCGCGAGGCGCCGGCCATCACCGCGCCCTGGATAACGCTGAGTCCGATGCCACCGAGACCGAATACGGCCACCGATGCGCCCGGCTCCACCTTGGCGGTGTTGAGCACGGCGCCAATGCCGGTGGTGATGCCGCAGCCCAGCAGGCAGACCTTCTCCAGCGGCGCCTCGGAAGATATTTTGGCAACCGAGATCTCCGGCAGCACGGTGTACTCGGAGAAGGTCGAAGTGCCCATGTAGTGATATAGCGGCTTGCCATTGAGCGAGAAGCGGCTGGTCTCGTCCGGCATCAGGCCACGGCCCTGGGTGAGGCGAATTTTCTGACACAGGTTGGTTTTGCCGGATTTGCAGAAACTGCATTCGCGGCACTCTGGCGTGTACAGCGGGATCACGTGATCGCCCGGCTTCACGCTGGTCACGCCTTCACCGACCGCCTCGACGATGCCGCCACCCTCGTGGCCAAGGATCGCGGGGAACAGACCCTCCGGGTCGTCACCGCTGAGGGTGTAGGCGTCGGTATGGCACACCCCGGTGGCCACGATACGAACCAAGACTTCGCCAGTCTTGGGGCCGCCGACTTCGACTTCTTCGATTTCCAGGGGTTTGCCTGCTTCAACGGCAACGGCTGCACGAGATTTCATGTTGAAAGTTCCAGCTTGTTTGTTGGTTGTGAGGTGATGACGATATCGGTCAGGGATGATAGCAATTTTTCCCTGCGATCAGGGTGGCTCTTCCGCAGTCCAGAACACCACACCGTGCGCAGTTGCGCTGCCGGTCTTGCCGTGGGGCCAAATCGAGTGATTGGTGAAAAACCCCGGCAACTGGTCGTCATGCTCGCCGAAGTCATGGTCGACCGACAGATCCCGCTTTTCAGCATTCCAGTTGAGCATCACGATCCGGTCGGCAAAAGTGTTGTAGCCCGTTACGACGATTCGGTCGCCTGCCGGATTGGCGGCGATCCAATGCGGCTGGTGCCCGTCGGGAAATTGCCGAACCGTGGCGATTTGCGGTGCGGAGGGATCGCTGATGTCGAGCACCACGATCTGCCAGGCTTCGCCCACGACCTGGACCCAGAAGTCACCCAGCCTCAGCGGAATGGCACAGGCCTGCGAATTGAAATCCCATACCAATCGCGCCCGCGGCGAGGCGCCACTGATCCCCGTCAGGTGATAGAGGCCGCAGTTCCCGGTCACCACGTAGGCGGAGTTGCCATCGCCCACAGCGCGAATCTCGGTCGGAATCTGGTGGACGTTGCGACGCTCTCCTTCGGGTAAGGAAACACTTCGCAGCAGGTTGAGGTCCGAAAGTCGCCACAGCTGCAGGTGCCGGGTGGCTTGCATACCCCACATGTCCGCGCTTGAACTGATCACCCGGTCAAGCTCAGGAAACACTTCCAGGCTGTACGGGCGAACGAAGCCGATACTGCCATCAGCGGCGGATGCGGCACGGACCATTTCACCTTCGGGCGTCAGTTCGAGCAATCCGCCGGGTTGGTCATTGTCGTCCCCGGAGGTTTGGAAGGTGACGAGAAAATTGCCGTTCTCGAGCTCGGCGAAGGAATGCGGAAAGCTGTAGCCGCCGACGCGCTCGAATTTCCCCGCAAGGCGGGGCAGGTGCGGCGTGCGCATATCGAAGATGAACGTTTTGCCGTCGCGGAAGGCATTGGCCGGTAGCCAGCCGCTCGACGGCATGTTGTGCGGCGTGTGGTGGGCGTCCGTCAGCGGCTCGTCGGTCGGGACGGTGGTCAGCAAACCGCCGTAAGCGGGCGAATCCGGGTCGGCATCGATGACGGCCACGAAGGCCGGGTGTTCGCTGTCGTTGTCCTTGAGCCACGCGAACAGCAATGACCCGGGCAGCGATTCAGGCAGTGCGTTGGCCAAAGCGCCCGGCGCGTCGGTTGGGGTTTCTGCAATGCCGGGCGAGTCCTGGGCCCAGCCCGGCGTCCAGGTCACGGCCATGGCCACGACACAGGCCAGGCCTGAAAATGTCGCTCGACCCCTGAAGCTCAAACCGCGCTTACTTGTTGATCAGCGCGGCAACGATTCCCATGAGCACCACCGCCGGCACGTCGTAGGCGATCTGCAGGGTCACGAGGGTCTGCGGCGCAGGCTGCACGGCGTAGTAAATGAGGTAGATGGGAATGGTGCTGACCACCGCGATGGCAAGGCCGAACTTGACGCCTTGCAGGAGCCAGGGCTTGCCCGCCTCGTGCCCCCTGCGGTAAATCCACGTGAGCCCGATGGCGATCAGGAGGTGTGCCGCAAGCATGAATCCGAAGTATTTTTCGGAATCCTCCATGGTGCGATACAAGTTGGGCAGTTGAGCGTAGTGGTCGCTCAGCAGCGTGCCGTGGACCACGAATCCTAGCCCCAGGGACAGGACGAACAGAACGACCACGGAAAGGATGAATTTGACGTTCATGGCTGCACTCTTTTGGGTATGGTTGGCGAGAGGTCTCCGCTTAAGTATAGACGGCAAATCAAATGAGCAAGACAGGGCTTCCTGCCCTGCTTGTATCTCACCTTTGAACAGCGCCATTTTCAAAGGCTCGCTGGCTTCGCCCGTTGGCACGCGTAATGGCGCTCTGCAGCTGCTTTTTCGGCTAAATCGCCGAAAGCCGCAGCTGCTTCGTTTGCCTTCTCTCCATGTGCCAATCAATTTGTAGCGCAGGAGCTAGTCGTCGGTTTTGTGGAGATGTATATCGCGTTGCGGGTACGGGATGCTGCAACCAGCCGCCTCGAGTTCGACCTTGGCGGTCTCCAGCAGGTCACCGTAAACAGCCCAGTAGTCGTCGGTCCTGGCCCACGGCCGCACATTGAAATTGACCGAGCTGTCGCCCAGTTCCGACACCCACACCTGGGTCTCGGGATCGTCCAGTACCTTGTCGTGCTCCTTGCAGATACGGATCAGCACGTCGCGCGCGACCTTGAGGTCGTCGTCGTAACCGACCCCGATGACGAGGTCGACGCGGCGCTTGTCCAGGGCGGAGTAGTTGGTGATCGGCTCGGCCGTGATCAGGGCATTTGGCAGAGTGATCTGCTTGTTGTCAGGTGTGGTCAGGATGGTGTTGAAAATGCGCACCTCGTCGACCTTTCCTGATGTGCCGGCAACCTCGACAAAATCACCCTTGCCGAAGGGACGAAAAATGATCAGCATCACGCCGGCGGCGAAGTTACCCAGCGAATCCTTGAGGGCCAGGCCGATAGCCAGGCCGGCCGCACCGACGATGGCCAGCAAGGACGTGATGTCGACACCCAGTTGATCCACGGCAGCCAGGATCACCGACACCATCAGGATGGCGTAGAGAATATTGCCGAGGAAATCCCCCAACGTGTCGTCGATGCTCTCGCGGTCGATCGCCTTGCGGAAGGCCTTGTTGATGGCCTTGGCCACCCAGCGGCCGATGATGAAGACGGCCAGCGCCATGACCAGCTTCATGCCCCATGCCGTGACCATGGGAAGGAATTCTTCCGAAGTCAAATAATTCTTGATGTCTTCAAGCACTCAAAGCTCCTTCAAAAACTCGGGGAGAAAAGGAATATTGGGGACCGCGCAAAAAAACTCAAAACCTGAGGGAGAGTTGGTCCCTGGCCCGAATTGGACTGCTCAGGTGACGTCTTTGGCAGGTTCCATCATCTGCTCGATCTGGTCGGCCAGCTTGGCGATGTGAGCGATGGCGTAGTCCAGCTCCTGGGCCTCAAGGAACGCGTAAGGCAGGTTCGCGCACAGCTTGATATACGGCACGCCGTCGAGGTCGCCGAC
>JBFHEJ010000118.1:0-7122 GCA_041584255.1 Lysobacterales bacterium | reverse complement strand
GCCGGCGGCGCGGTCAAGCGGGTAGGGGAGCTCGAAACGGCTTTCCCTCATCGCAACGCCGAAACCATGATCATGGTTGGAGGCGGGTGGATGGATCCGGCCGACGACGAGTGGGCGATGAGCACCGCGCGCGCCTGGTTCGCAGAATTGCAACCATTCACGGGCGGTTACTACGACAACATCCATTTCGATCAGGACAGGGCGGCGGGCAACTATGGGCCGGCACAGCCGCGGCTGGAGGAAATCAAGGGTCAGTACGACCCCGGGAACCTGTTCCGCCTGAACAACAACATCCTGCCTGCCTGAATTCGTCGCTGCTAAAGCCGCTCCTGCACCAGTGCGCCCGCAGGAGCGGCTCTAGCGGCGATTACTGTTCGGCGCCACAAGCGGCTGCTTCAAAGCACAATTCCTCGCCGTTCAACGGGAGCCGACCAGTCTTGTCGAAGATGCCGGCCATCTCCAGATTGGCAATATCGATTCCGGACTCGGAGACAGTGACCAGCATGATGTGATCGACTGCTCTGTGCTTGCCGGGCAACTGGACGCCGCCCGTGGTGCCGAGCTGGATGTAATCGCGGCCGCGTCGCTGGCGGTACAGGTAATCGTGATTGTGTCCGTTGAACACCGTGTAGGGCCGGTCGCCCAGCGCCTGCTCGATGGTGAGAAAGTGCTGCTCGCCGTCTTTTAGCCACGCCGGCTTGTGCATGAACAGGAAAGTCCAGCGCACGTCCGGATGGGCGCCGATGACTTCGCGGAAATACTCCGACTGCGCCGCACTGACGGTGCCAGTATGGGTCTCCTGCATTTTTGCATACGCCGTGTCCGCGTATATTCCCCAGCCTTCAAGCATTACGCGCTCGAGTGCCGCGGAGCGTGCCCGGTGAATCTCGGCCTGGCGCTCCGGCGAGTTGTCTTCCGTGTCGAGCACGAGAAACAACGTATTCCTGTAGGTGAAATGGTAGTAACGGGGACCATAGCGCTGTGACCAAACGTCCCATTGAACGGGGCTGATCAAGTCATGATTGCCGCCGACATAAAACACCGGGGCCACCGCGCGTTTGCTCCGATCATCGAATGAATCCCATTCCAGGGCAAGGCTGGCGCGATTCTCGGTTCCGCCTTCGATCAGGTCTCCGACACTGATGATGAACTCGGGCCTGAGCAAGCGAAGCTGTTCGACGGCGACCGCGAATACGCCCTCGCGTTCACCGCCGGTCAGGTCGGAGAATACCGCGAAATTAAATTTATCCTCTGCGGCATCGAATTGTTCGTGGGTCCACGGCGTTGCGTCGGTGGTGACGCCGTGATCGAAGTTGAGTTCGAACGGCGCGGGTTTGCCGGAACCAGGGGTCGCGCAGGCGAACAGCGTGGCCGAGAGGAAGGCGCCAACAAACGCACGCAGCTTCATCCAGCCTGGCCCTGCTCGAGTTGCAGCAGGGCCTGCTTGGTCGCAATGCCACCCCCGAAGCCGGTGAGCCGCCCATCACTGCCGACGACACGGTGGCAGGGAATGACAATGGGCAGAGGATTGCGGCCGTTGGCGGCACCTACGGCACGGGCCGCGCCAGGCCTGCCGATGCGTTTTGCGACTTCGCCGTAAGAGGCCGTCGCACCGTACGGAATTTGCTCCAGTTCCTTGAGTACCCTCAACTGAAAGGGCGTGCCATCGGGGCGAAGCTCCAAATCGAATGTTTTTCGCTGACCTGAAAAGTATTGCGAGAGCTGGCGACGCGCTTCTCTGAATGCGCCTGGTGAATGCGTCCAGCCAGGCTCCGGTGATCGCCGCATGGCGCCCTCTGGAAACGCGATCAGGCGAAGCGAGTCATTGTCCCCGGCAAGCAGCAAGCGACCGATCGGGGTGTCGTGATAGCAGTAATGCATGGCTCTATTCTCCAGATTTCTGTGGCGTCTGCCAAAGGACCATGGCCGCATAGGCGCGCCAGGGTCGCCATTCTTCGGCCCGGGAGATCAATTCCTCCGGCGTTATGAGATCCGCGTGATTCATTGCCCTGCGCAGGCCAAGATCGGATGCGGGAAAGGCGTCAGGATCTTTTAATGCTCTCATGGCAAGATAGGCGGAGGTCCACTCGCCTATGCCCCTGATGGACTGAATACGCCGCTGAAATTCTTCCGGGTCCTGGGCGATATCAAAGCACAGCTCGCCGCTAAGTACAGCACCGGAGAGGGAGCGGATGGCTGAAGCGCGGCTGGCAATGATCCCGCAGCTTTCCAGCCTGGCGCCTGCCAGGCGTTCCGGGGTGGGAAACAGCAGGGACGGCAGGGCTTCATCCTGGCCGGAGTCTTCGCGCAGGCGCTCGCCGTAGGCAGCCGCCACCTTACCGGTCTGGGTCGTAGCGCCTGCAACAGAGACTTGCTGGCCAAGAATGGTGCGCACGGAAAGTTCAAAGCCGTCCCATGCGCCAGGGACGCGAATCCCGGGATTTTTATCCAGCCTGGCTTTCAATTCGTCGTCCTGACGCAACACCGTGGCGATGTCGTCGACCGGCGCGTCAACATCCAGCAATTCACGGGCTTTTTGCACGGCGGGGAAAAGGCTGGCGGTTGGAATGCCGATAAAGGTAAGCCGCAGCGCCTCGCGTCTGCTGTCGGGGGTGACTTCCAGCATGCCGGCGTGGTCGTCGATACGAATGGAGCGCCGATAGGAATCACCCGACACCATTTCGACCCCCGGCGTGCCGCGCGCCTCCAGGTAGCGAAGCATGGCTTTCCAGTCGAAGGGCTTGCGGTAAGGCAGCGTCACCGAAAGCGGGGCAGAATCCGATTCAGGCGCGTCGTCGCGTAGCCTGCGCAATTCTCCTGGGGGTCGGCCATAACTCTTGCGAAAGGCGTCGTTAAACCTGCGCACGCTGCCGTACCCGGCCGCCTCCGCGACGAGCGCGAGCGGCAGGCGACTGTCGTCAATCAGGCGTTTGGCAAAATGCAGCCTCTGCGTATGCGCCACGGACTGTGGTGACGCGCCGAGGTGTTTCTGAAAAAGGCGCCGCAAATGGCGGCTGGTGACCCCGAGCCGCTCTGCCAGTTGCTCAACATTGCCGCGATCCAGAGCGCCGTTGGCGATCAGCCGCAGGCCGCGCCGAACGGTTGCGGATGTGCCGCCCCAGGCCGGGGTTCCCGGCGCTGTCTCGGGCCGGCAACGGAGGCACGGTCTATAGCCTGCTTCCGCTGCCGCAGCCGCGGTGGGAAAGAAACGGACATTTTCACTGCGCGGGGGATTGGCCGGACAGATCGGCCGGCAGTAGATGCCGGTAGTCCGCACTGCAACGAAGAATCGCCCGTCAAAGCGCACGTCCCGCGCCAGTCTGGCACGCTCGAATACGTCTTGTTCGGTGGTAGCCATGACGCAGAAGTATACTGCGTCAGGGCACCCGGACTAGCCAGAATCGGACCTCAATTTCGCAGTAATCAGGGGACCAGCAGCAGCGCTTCGTCGAGGGCGCTGATGAGATCCTCCGCATCCTCGAGTCCAACCGAAAGCCTGACCAGGCCGTCGATGATGCCCACGCGTTTCCTTTCCGCCTCCTCGACGGCCGCGTGGGTCATGGTGACAGGGTGGGTAATCAGTGACTCAACGGATCCCAGGTTTTCGGCGAGTGACCACAGGGTAATTTTATCCATCAGGATTTTTCCTGATTTCAGGCCGCCCCTGACTTCAAACCACAACATCGCGCCATAACCCGTGGCCTGGCGACTGGAAAGGTCGTGCTGAGCGAACGAAGCCAGGCCCGGGTAACAGACCTGTTTGACCTTGGGATGCGCCTCGAGGAATTCTGCGATCGCCATGGCGTTGGCAGACTGGCGATCCATGCGCACCGAAAGTGTCTTGATGCCTTGCATGGTAAGCCAGGCCACCATGGGTGACATGATGCTGCCGGTGCTGTTCTGCATGAACCGTACCGCCTCGTCAAGTTCTGCCGTTTTGCTGATCACCGCGCCGCCAACCGTGGCGTTGTGACCATCCATGTACTTGGTCGTGCTGTGCACCACCAGGTCTGCGCCAAGTTCCAGGGGCCGCTGGAAGTAGGGGGTGAGAAAGGTGTTGTCAACGGCATGAATCAGGCCGGCTTGCGCCGCGATTTCGGAGATCGCGGCAAGGTCGGTGCACTTCATCGTCGGATTGGCGGGCGTTTCCGTGAAGATCAGCCGGGTATTGTCCCGGATTGTCTGTTTCACTTCCTCCGGTCTGGAGGTGTCGGCAAATGTAAATTCGATGCCGAGGCGCCTGAGCACCTTGGTGCAGAGCCTGTACGTGCCGCCGTACGCCACATCGGAAATGATGGCGTGGTCGCCGGCGTTGAGGAACGCCACCAGCACGGCATGTATGGCCGCCATTCCGGTGGTGAAGGCCGCACAACCAGCCCCGCCTTCCAGATCGGTCAGTTTGGCCTCCAGGGCCTTGACCGTCGGGTTGGCTGTGCGCGAGTAGGAATAGCCGCGCGAGAGGTATTGGTCGACCGATGGTTGAACGTAGGTGGTGCTTTGATAAATCGGCGTCAGGATCGCACCACTAACCGGATCCGGTTCTACGCCGGCGTGAATCTGCCTGGTGGAAAAACCCATGAAAAGCCCTCCGCGAAACTTCTCCCTATAGTGGTGACGAAATCGATATTCGCAAGCCGCAGCGCATCGAGCAGGACGGCTAGACGCACTGTATGATGTGAGGTGATGAGGCCGGTTGACTGAGTATGGCGTCATGAAAAGAATCTTCCGCGACAATCCACTGCTGGCCCTGAGCATCGCGCTCCCGGTGGCCGTGGTGCTGTTGTTCGCCGCTGCCACCGCGGTCCCGCGCTGGCTTACCGATCCACCGGCTTACGATCTTCTTTTGTCGGTTGAGCACGTGGCAACCCCGCGTGTCCTTCCCGTTCGCATTCAGCTCTCGGTCGAGGACGAATCTGTTGTTGCCCGCGCGGTCAAGCTCGGTCAGTACGAACAGGGCTACGCCCCCAGAATCTTCCGTTACAACCACGCTTCCGGGTCGGTGGGTGAGATCACCATACCCATCCCGGCCGATGTCGATTCCCTGCCCAACGGCAAAGTCATCCCGATACCGGATCTCGAGGGAGTCAGGGTCAATTCGGACCTGGAAGCGCCGGACGGATACCAGTACCGGGGCCACGGCAGCCGCAACGGTTTCTTACTCGAGTTTTTCGGCACCTCGCGAGCCCGGCAGAAAATTAGTATCGCCAAGAACGGGGCCGTCGTGCCGATCGACCTGCCTGAAACCAACTACTGGTATTACGGCACGCGGTTCCTCGGCTGGGTGGTGGGCGAGGAGAACTGATCGTGGATCAGCGCAAGGAGGCACTCGAGCGGATCGTCGAGATCGCCAGGGCCAACGGGCTCAGCGTGACGGAAATCGCCTCCGCCCTGTCGCAAACGACCGAGAAGCCCGAGTCAGAAGAAGCAAGAAAACGCTCCACCAACCTGCTCGGCAAGATACTGGGAACTCTGGGCGGAATATTCGTTTTCGCCGGACTGGGCGTGTTCATTGCGATGAACTGGGAGGCCATGAACACCATGGCGCGAATCGTCATCACGCTCGGTTCCGGCCTCGCTGCTTTCGTGCTGGCGCTTTACGCATCGAAAGACGATCGCGGGCGGCGATTCACCGCGCCTCTTTACCTGATGGCGGCCGCCTTGCAGCCTGTCGGTATCCTGGTCGCCTTCGATGAATTTTCCAGCGGCGGCGACTGGCACCTCGCTGCACTCGTCACCGCCCTGGTCATGACCGCGCAGCAGGGCCTCGCTTTTCGCGAGAAAAGGGACTCGGTGCTGCTGTTTACGACCATACTCTTTTCGCTCTGGGCCATGACCACGGCCCTCGACATGCTGCAAGTCGACGAGGACTTCATCGCCACGCTGCTTGGCGCCAGTACGGTTGGGTTGTGCGCCGGGCTGGCGAGGACGGCGTATCACGGCGTGACGCCGTTCTGGTATTTTGCCGGCTCGGTTGCATTTTTCATCGGGCTTTTCGCGCTGCTCGACGGCAGTATTGCGGAGTTGTTGTTCCTGTTTACTGCCTGCGCAGGGGTTTACCTGAGCATCGTCGTCAGGAGCCGGGTCCTGCTGTTCGTCAGCACGGTGGCGATCCTGGCCTATGTCAGCTACTTCTCAGCAGAGCATTTCAGTGATTCGCTCGGTTGGCCGTTCGTGCTGATTTTGCTTGGACTTCTGCTGATCGGACTCAGCGCCGCCGCCATGCGCATCAATCGCCGCTTTATCGCCAGGCCTTCCCAGTGATTACCACCCTGACGCGCTGGATGCTGGCGCTGTCAGGTTCGTTGCCAGTACTCGCCGTCGCCATCGTGCTGCTGACGAACTGGCTCGACCCGATGAGCATTGCCGGCGGCGCCTGGCTCAAGCTCGCCGCCGCCATGGTGATGATCGAGTTCCTGGTCGGCTGGCGGATGCCGGACTGGAAGGAAGAAGACATGAACAAGTCGTGGCAGGCACTGGGGCAGAGGTGTTGAATCGGCCCTGGCGCAATCAGGGGCTCTCGAATCCGTTGTAGAACAGGTTGCCGATGGTCACCCACACGGCAGAAGGTGGCCCGACATTCCCCTGAGAATCCTCGGCGTAGACATAAACCAGCGCCGTGCCGCTTACCTGCTGGCTGGTCAGCGCGGCGGTTGCCAGTTCGACCGGATCGTCGAACAAACCGTCAGCCGCAGTCATCGGAAACGACTCGATGGCCAGCCACGGGGGAAGACCGACGGTAAAACGCACCTTGGCAATGGCCTGGGCCGGATCAACCGGCTCGCCGCCGCCGTTAACGGCGCGGCGAGTATCGTCCGCGGTTGCCGCCAGTGTCCCGCCGTCCGGACCGGGCGTGAACGCCAGGCCGTGGACATCCGGTCCGAGCGGCGCCTGGTATGCGCGCCGGGTATGACGCAATGCCGTAAGGAGGCCGTCAAGTGTCTGAGGCAGCACGGTGTTGTCGAAGCTGCTGCAGCTCTGTCCGAATGAAGAGCCTATTTCGAAGGTGAAAGCCGGGACGCCAAGTTTTTCATAGACAAAGTCGACGTTGGTGCCGGAAGCCGGCCCCAGGAAACAATTCTGGCAAGCGGCGAAGGTGGTCGCGAAACCCACTTTCTGCGCCAG
>JBFHEJ010000117.1:0-7161 GCA_041584255.1 Lysobacterales bacterium | reverse complement strand
CTGCCGCGCGCAGTTCCTCGCGCGCCTGGTTGGCGGCCTGGGCGATCTCGGCCTCGGCGGTCGAGACGGAACGCTTTTTCTCGGCGTTCGCGTCTTCCTTGGCCTGGTCGAGGATTTGCGAATGCCTCTGGTTGGCCTGCTCGACGATCTGGTGCGCGCGGTCACGGGCTTGTTTGAGCTCCTCGTCGGCCTTGATCTTGGCCGCCTCGAGCTCTTTGGCCGCGCGATCGGAAGCCGCCAGACCCTCGGCGATACGCTCACGGCGCTCGTCAATGGCCTTGAGCAACGGCGGCCAGATAAACTTCATGCAGAACCACACGAAGATCATCATGGCGATCGACTGCAGGATTAATGTGGCATTGAGATTCATGCCAGTACCTCTGTCTGATGGTGCCAGTTCATGACGCGGCTAAAGCGCCGGCCCGAGCCGAAGTGGTGAAAGGACTTTAGTTTCGTAACCACGAGGCTAAGCCGTTGCGCAGCGCATCTTCCGCAGCCACGCTCTAGCCGCCAGCGGCGGTCTGGAGCTGGCCGATGAACGGGTTGGCAAAGGTGAAGAACAGCGCGATACCCACACCGATCATCGCCACGGCGTCCAGCAGGCCGATCGCCAGGAAGAATTTGCCCTGCAGCATCGGGGCCAGTTCAGGCTGACGGGCTGAGCCCTCGAGCAGACGGCCGCCGAGGATACCCACGCCGACGCCGACGCCCAGTGCGCCCAGGCCGATCAAGAGACCGATACTGATTGCGGTCATTCCGATTACGAACTCCATTTTTTGCTCCTTTTACGAAAGGTAGTGCTTATTAAATCTACATTTGAGCCATTCATGCGCCGCTTGATTCCGGAGCCGCGCAGGCCGAGTCTTGCGCACGATACTGGACGTAGTCCAGCCGGTTAGCATGCGAGGCCGTTGCGCTAGCCTCGGTGCAAACTTGGCCTAGTGATGTTCCGAGGCCATCGACAGGTAGACGATGGTCAGCATCATGAAAATAAACGCCTGCAGCGTAATCACCAGCAGGTGAAACGCCGCCCACATGAAGTGCATGATCTGCCCGCCAATAAAGGCCAGTCCACCAACCAGCAGCATCTCGACGGCCAGCAGAATCAGTGTTTTCTTGGTGCTCAATGCACCCTTTAAGTTCAGCCACAGGGTGGCGAATACGCTGGCGGTGGCCACGAACCAGAACCACGCCGGGATGTGCTCCCCGAACAGCGCACTCAGGCCCACCGCGAACCACGCCGAGCCGGCGGTGAACACCAGGGCGATCAAAATGAAGATCAGCTCGCCGGCATACAGGTTGCCAAAAAGCCGCAACCCCAGCGAGACCGGCTTCGCCAGCAGCGAAACCAGTTCGAGGATCAAATTGAAGCTCATGATGAACGGCCAGAAGATCACCGGCATGCCGAGTTCTTTCGGATTCAGCGGATTCATCACGAGTTCGCTGACGAAGCCGCGCACGCCCTTGAATCGCAGGCTGTAGATGATGATCAGCACGAAGACGGTGATCGCCATACCCATGGTGGCGTTGACGTCGGTGGTCGGCACGACCTTCTGGTAGTCGACGCCGACCTTGGTCGCGGCCCAGGGCAGCCAGTCGACCGGTATCAGGTCCATGAAGTTCATGAAGAAAATCCACACGAACAGGGTAAGCGCCAGTGGCGCAATCAGGCGGCTGGTGCCGTGGAAGGTGTCGCGAACGCTGCCGTCGACGAATTCGACGATCATTTCGATAAACGACTGAAAGCGTGTCGGCACGCCGGAATTGGCCGCTGCGGCGACGCGTCGGAACAACAGGTAAAACGCCAGTCCAAGGAACAGCGCCCAGAACAGGGTGTCGACGTGAAAGGCCCAGAATCCCATCTCCTGGGCTTCTTTGGCGGAATGCGCAAAGCCCCAACCGTTTTCCGGATGGTGGCCGAAAGTCAGGTTCTGCAGGTGATGCTTGATGTATTCACCGGCGGTGAGATTTTCGCTGGCGCCTGCCATTTCTTATGCCTTGTTTCTCCCAGTCGACCTGGCGCCTGTGGCGGCGCCGCGATGGTCCGACGATTCCCCACATCGGTGCCCATGGGGGATGTGTGTTCCAAACCGCTAAAATCAAGGGCGGCAAAGGTTTTTTTCAGGTCTGATGAAACGCTCTGACCAGTGTCGCCCAGCCAACAGCCAGCGTGACGATCATGCCCAGGAAAAAGTACCCAGGGGCCAACGGTTTCACGAACACGAACACTGCCGCACACAACCCGCCCGTGAGAACCAACTTGCCGAGTTCGGCCAGCGTCGCTGTGCGCAGAAAAGCCGCCGTGTCGCTGCCGAATTTCCGGACCGTCAGTACGGTGAACATCAAGCCCGGAAGGTAAACCGCCAGGCTGCCGAGCAGCGATGAGATCGCAGCGACTCCATTGACTGCCAGCAGCAGCGCCGCCAGCACCAGTGAAGCCATTGACTGGATTCTCAAGCCGGCTCGCAGCCTGCTCACCACAAGGGGAATATCCCCCGCGGCCTTGATGGCCGCGTCTTCGGGACGGTCGCCGGGCACCTGCGTACACCTTCCATCGATGGCCACGGTCTCACCCACGGACGAGGCGCGGCCAAAGACCGCGCATTTTAGCAAATGTAGCGGGGTCAGAGTAAAGTGCCGAAAAAACTGGGGTCATCCCGGTTTCGCAACGCGAAGACCGGGACCCGCCTGATGGGTCAAGAGTCGGCAAAGGACTGGTGGGCCCTGGACAGCGACTTCATCGCTTCCCGGATGACACCATTCAATCCAATGTGAGATTCAGGCGTTTGAGAATCCCGTCAAATTCGTCGGCGCTGTGGTAGCTGATGGTGAGCCTGCCCTTGCCGGCGGCACTGTGCTGGATGCGCACCCTTGCCCCAAGCGCCTCCTGCATGCGGTCCTGGAGACGCTGGATGTCAGGGTCGAGGCGTTTGCTCTTAGGTGTTGGCGGGTTTTTCAGGCGCCGCACCAGGGCTTCCGTCTCACGCACCGAAAGCTTGCGGTTGACAACTTCTCGGGCCGCCTGCAGCTGGAGGTCTTCATCCAAAGACAGCAACGCCCGCGCGTGGCCCATCTCCAGCAGCCGGCCGTCGACCATGTCCTTCACTTCCTGCATCAGCTCCAGCAGGCGCAGGAGGTTGGAGACCGAGACTCGTGACCGGCCCACCGCGTCGGCGGCTTCCTGGTGGGTCATGTCGAACTCCCCGATCAACCGCTTCAGTGCAGAGGCCTCTTCCAGGGGGTTGAGGTCTTCGCGCTGAATGTTCTCGATCAGCGACATGGCGACCGACACCTCGTCAGGCACGTCGCGAATGACCGCCGGAATCTTGTCCAGGCCCGCCATCTGTGCGGCACGCCAGCGGCGCTCGCCGGCGATCAGCTCATAGTGAGCGCCGTCGTCGTCGGCGTCCACCCGCCGCACGACGACCGGCTGAACCACGCCCTGGGCGCGAATCGAGGCGGCGAGTTCTTCGAGCCGATCCTTGTCGAACACCGAACGGGGCTGATAGCGCCCCGGGCGGATCGCTTCCAGTGGCAGGTTGGAGAGGGCCTCGGTCTTTTTTTCCTGCATCTGCCTGAGCGTGCTCTCACTCAGCATGGAGCTGAGGTTGCGGCCAAGGACGGGTTTCTTGCGGGTTGCCATCAAAAACGTTTCTCTCGGTCAGGCGGTTCTTTGCTTCTCACTGCGCCTGAGCATTTCGCCGGCGAGCGCCTTGTAAGCCAGGGCGCCCTGGCAGTTGGGATCGTACATTAAAACCGGAACTCCGTAGCTGGGCGCTTCAGCCACCCGCACGTTGCGGGGCACCAGCGTGCGGTAGAGGCGATCGCCGAAGTGCTCCACGAGCTGGTCTGACACGGCGCCCGAGAGGTTGTTGCGGCTGTCGTACATGGTGCGCACCAGGCCTTCGATCTCGAGTCCGGGATTGACCGAGGACCGCACCTGCTCGACGGTGTTGAGCAGCGCCGTCAGGCCTTCAAGCGCGTAATACTCGCACTGCATCGGGATCAGCAGTCCGTCTGCCGCCGCCAGCGCGTTGAGGGTGAGCATGTTGAGCGAAGGCGGGCAATCGATGAACACCCAGGCATACTGCGGCAAGACCGGCGCTAAAGCGCGCTTGAGCGCGAACTCGCGCTCATCCTCCTGCATCAGGAACATTTCCGCAGCGGTCAGGTCGCCGTTCGCCGGCAGCAGATCGAATCCCAGGTCGGCGGGCCTCAGCGTGGTGTCGGCCACGCCGCGCTCACCCAGCAGCACCTCGCAACTCGTTGCCATCAGCTTGCGCGGATCGATGCCACAACCGGTGGTGGCGTTAGCCTGGGGATCGAGGTCAACCAGCAGCACGCAGTAGCGCATGCTGGCAAAGGCGGCGACGAGATTGACGCAGGTTGTGGTTTTGCCGACGCCACCTTTCTGGTTGGCCACGGCGATGATCTTGGCGGTCATGTATTGTGTCTCGCTTCCCTGCTCCGCTGGCATAAATATTCTGCCAGCGAAGGCGGCTGCGCTCGACAGGATTGAATTTTCGCCGGCCCCTCTGGTGCCACTCGCTTCGCTCGTTTTACCCAGCCGGGGCCGGAAAATTGCCTTCGAACCCTTCGTGGAATATTAAACCAGGGACATAATGACGAGGTGCCGGTCCTCATGCAATCCCGGCACCGCGAGTTTTTCGACGGCCTCGACGCCGATCCAGTCGGGAAGCGACGCGAGCTCCTCTTCGGGGCGCTTGCCCTTCATGGCGAGCAGGCGGGAACGCGGGCCCAGCAGGTGACGCGTTGCCGACGCAAAGGCGGCGAGCGATGAAAAGGCCCGACTGATGACGACATCGAACGGCGCCAGGGCGGCATAGTCCTCGACGCGAGCCTGCACCGGCTCGACATTCACGAGCTGGAGCTGGCGTGCAATGTGGGCGAGGAAACGGACTTTCTTGGCCGTGGCGTCGAGCAGCGTCATGTCGAGCTCGCTGTCCATAATGGCAAGCGGCACGCCGGGCAGGCCAGCGCCCGTCCCCGCGTCGAGTACGCGGCCGTGCACCCACGGCGCGACGGACAGCGAGTCCAGCACGTGACGGATCGCCATTTCCGCGGGGTCTTCTATAGCGGTGAGATTGTAGGCCCGGTTCCAGCGACGCAGTTCGGTCAGGAAGTCGGAGAGCTTTTCGATCTTCGACGGATCTTGCGCGGGGTCGCCCCAATCCAGTCCCTCGGCGGCGCCCCGCCTCAGCGCCGCCAGGCCGGAGGCAAGTGCCTGTTGCAATGCTTAACCCTGCGCAACGACTACTTCAGACCTGCGATGGACATTTCGTGGGCGATCTTGCCGGCAATGTCCCGCGCGGCGTCGGTATGCTCGATGTCCTTGGTCTGGGTCATGATTCGCCACACCGTCTGCCCGCTTTCCAGATCGTGGTAGCTGGTTTCGACATACGTCGTGATGGTGAAGTCACGGATGTCCTCGGCCCTGTGCACGGAATACACGTTGACGGCGTAGGGCCGCGCCCAACCGTAACCGTACCCGGTGCCCTCGTACTCGGCATAGTACTGGTCCTGCACATATTCGCCCTCGCGGCCGCCGCCCATGTAGAACGAGACGATGACGCCGTCGGCCCCGTCCTTCCTCAGAATTTCCGTTACCTGTTCGGTATCGATTTCACCCCGGATGCCACCGCTCAATCCCGGCAGGTTGCTGCCCGCGACGGCATCGATGCCTTGTTTTTGCAGCACGGCCGCCATATCGACCTCGATGGCCTGGCGCATCAGGGCATCCGGCAGCACCACGATCACGGCAACCTTCTCGGGTTTACGCGCCGCCGGCTGGTCGACCTGCCACGTATCGATGATCCGGGTCCCGGCTGAACAACCCACCAACACCATTCCCAGAACAAGTACTGTTACCGCGCGAAATATCGCCAGGTACCGCAAAAGGCCCATCGTCAAATCCTCACATTGGTGGATCAATAGTAGAAGGAGGCACATCTTAACCCATGGATGGCCATCAAGTTTGCGACTAGAGCGGGGCGGGATGCGCCTGTCGGCCGTCTTGAGAGGGCCGCGCTTCGAGAAAGTGGCCGGACAGCGAGGCAGGAAGGCCGAGCTAAGGCATGCAGCCCATGGAAGGGCTGTCATGCGTGCCTCCACCAAGCGACCGAGAAGCAAGGGGAGCCGGCGAAGGCCATTCGGTGAAGGCCAGGAGGCGTGTCACTATCCCCTGTGATCTACTCGTCAGCGACGCTGAGGTCGAGCTCCTCCGCGCGGTGACAGGACGCCCAATCCCCGTTTTCCATGCGCCGCAACGCCGGAATATCGGCATGGCAGCGGTTCACCGCATGGGGACAACGGGTGTGAAACACGCAACCCGGCGGCGGCGCGTACGGCGAAGGCATGTCGCCCGTCAGCCAGTTTTCCCGCCGCGCGGCACGCGCGAGGTCGGGGTCCGGAATCGGCACCGACTTGATCAACGCGTTGGTATAGGGGTGCAGCGGCTTGCGGTAAATCGCGTCACGCTGCGCCAGCTCCATGCTGCGCCCCATATACATCACCAGCACGCGGTCGCTGATGTGCCGCACCACGGACAAGTCGTGGGCGATGAATATCAGCGAAAGGCCGAGCTTCCTTTGCAGGTCGCGCAGCAGGTTGACGATCTGCGCCTGGATGGAGACGTCGAGGGCGCTGACGGGTTCGTCGCAGATGATCAGCTTGGGATTCAGCACCAGCGCACGCGCGATACTGATGCGCTGGCACTGGCCGCCGGAAAACTCGTGCGGATAGCGGTTGATCTGGTTGGGCAGCAGGCCGACCATCTTCATCATCCCACGCGTGCGCTCTTCGATTTGCAACGATTCCATGTTCGGGTAAAACGTGCGCAGCGGCTCAGCGATGATGTCGCGTGCGGTCATGCGCGGATCGAGCGAAGCGATCGGATCCTGGAACACCACTTGGATGTCCTTGCGTTTGTGGCGCATCGCTTCTTCGTCCAGTTTCGTGAGGTCCTCTCCCATCCACATCACGCGGCCGCGCTTGGGTTTCAGCAAGCCGAGGATGGCCCGCGCCAGGGTCGACTTGCCACTGCCGGATTCGCCGACGATGCCCAGGGTTTCGCCGGCGTGAAGATCGAAAGAGATGGCTTCCACGGCACGCAGCGTGCGCTCGCTGCGCTGCAGCAGGTTG
>JBFHEJ010000116.1:0-7250 GCA_041584255.1 Lysobacterales bacterium | reverse complement strand
CCAAGTACAAGGCCATCCTTGAGGACATCAAGGACTGCGTGGCGAGGGGTCAGCCCGTGCTCGTGGGCACGACGTCGATTGAAACCTCGGAGCTCATCTCTGAGCTGCTCAAGAAGCAGCGCATTCAGCACGAAGTGCTCAACGCCAAGCAGCACGAGCGGGAGGCGCACATTGTGGCCCAGGCAGGCCGGCCGTCGGCCGTAACCATCGCGACCAACATGGCCGGCCGCGGCACCGACATCGTTCTCGGCGGAAGCCTGGACGCGGAACTGGCGACTCTGGGCCCCGATATCAGCGCCGAAAAGAAACAGCGAGTGCGCGACGAGTGGCAAAAACGCCATGACACCGTGGTCGCGGCCGGTGGACTGCACATCATAGGCACCGAGCGTCACGAGTCACGCCGAATCGACAACCAGCTGCGTGGCCGTTCGGGCCGCCAGGGCGACCCGGGTTCTTCGCGCTTCTACCTCTCGCTCGAAGACAACCTGATGCGTATTTTTGCATCCGAGCGCATGTCGGGAATGATGCAGCGTTTCGGCATGAAGGAAGACGAGGCCATCGAAGCGGGAATGCTCAATCGCGCGATCGAGAACGCCCAGCGCAAGGTCGAGGCACACAATTTCGATGTGCGTAAGCACTTGTTGGATTACGACAACGTCGCCAACGATCAGCGCCGCGTGATCTACCAGCAGCGTAACGAACTGATGGAAGCCGAGGAAATTGGCGACACCATCGCCGAGATGCGTGCCGATGTGTTCGGCGACGTCATCGCCCAGTTCATTCCGCCCGGCAGCATCGATGAGCAGTGGGACGCGGCAGGGCTTGAAAACGCTCTCGAGGGCGAGTTTGGGATCGAGGTGCCGGTTCAGTCATGGATTGAGGAGGAAGACAACATCAATGAGGAGATTATCCGTCAACGGGTAATGGATGCTGTCGAATCGCATGTCAAAGAGAAAGAAGAGGTTACCGGACCCGAAGTGATGCGCCACTTCGAAAAAGCGCTGATGCTCAACGTTCTGGATCAGCAATGGAAGGAGCATCTGGCGCGCATGGATCACCTTCGCCAGGGCATCGGCCTGCGGGGCTACGCACAGAAGCAGCCAATGCAGGAGTACAAGCGCGAGTCATTCGAAATGTTTACCGCGCTGCTCGATTCCATCAAGCACGAGGTCATTCGAGTTCTGGCAAGGGTCAGAGTCCGTGCGGAAGAAGACGTCGAAGCAATTGACGCACAGCGGCGCCGTGAGGCTCCGCTGAAATTTGAGCACGAAGAGGCGCGATCGGCGACCCAGGCCGCGCCGGCCCCCGAAGCCCCGACCACTTTTGTGCGTGAAGGCCGCAAAGTAGGGCGTAACGAGCCCTGTCCCTGTGGTTCCGGCAACAAGTACAAGCACTGTCACGGAAAGCTTGCCTAGGGACCTGCCTTCGCTATACGCGATTACAGCGCCGCTCCTTGGCGCTGCCACTGGGCAGGCCCTGCTAGGTCAGCAAGCCTGTCAATCGTGGCTACGTGCCTTCGAGCGATTGCTGGAGAGCGGAATTCGGCTGCTGCAGCTACGCGCCAAAGAACTGCCGGGGTCTCAACTCAGGGACCTGGCATGGCGTTGCGACGCCCTCGCGGCGACCCGGGGCGTGCGCCTCCTGCTCAACGGACCGCCGCAAGTTGTCGAACAACTCGGGATGAGCGGTGTGCACCTGACAAGCCAGACGCTGATGGCTCTTGAAACGCGCCCCCTGCCGGGTTCATTCATGGTGGGCGCATCCTGTCACGGTCTCGATGAACTGTCCCGGGCTGAACGCATAGGTGCTGACTTCGCCTGTCTCTCGCCCGTCAGGTTGACCGCGGGCTACGCAGAAGAATCGGTTTTGGGCCTGGATGAATATGCGCGCCTCGTCGCGCAGTGCCGCATCCCCGTATTCGCCCTTGGCGGAATGCAGCAGCGCGACGTCGCAGCCGTTCGCCGTCTGGGGGGGCAGGGCGTGGCCGGAATCTCAGCCTTCTGGCACTGACGCAAGATCCCGATATTTTTGGTGCAGGCTGGCGACTGCATGGTCGAGCGTTTCCATTGAACCGCCGTTGTCGATGACGTCATCCGCAATTCGCAGGCGCGCCTCCCTTGGCGCCTGAGCCGCCAGGCTGGCTTTTGCCTGCTCCTCGGTTACACCATCTCGTCGCATCAAACGCTCGATCTGGAGTTCCTCGGCAACATCAACCACCAGCACGCGGTCGAGCCAGTTAAAGTGACCGGATTCTGCAAGCAGTGGGATGACAACCAGGCAATAAGGGCTGGTGACTTCGGCGATACGAGCCCTCACCACCTCCCGAATCGCGGGATGCAGGATGCTTTCCAGCAGGTCCTGCTTGGCCGGTTCCGCGAAAATGATCTCGCGCAGTTTGCGGCGCCGCAGATGGCCTGCGTCATCGATGATTTCCGCGCCGAAAGCGGCAATCACCTCGTGCAGAGCGGGCTGGCCGGGCGCAACGACTTCGCGGGCAATGACGTCAGTATCGATCACGGGAACGCCGCGTGATGCGAAACGTTCGGAGACTACGGTTTTTCCGGAAGCGATACCGCCGGTCAGGCCGACGGTAAAGGCACGCGGGGCACCAACGCTAGCCGAAGGTTCCGCCACCGAAGCTCTGGTACGCGTCGATGATCTGCCGGCCCCAAATGAGAGCAATCCAGCCAGCGGCAGCAATGAACGGGCCGAAGGGCATGGGCTTGTCCCGCTGGAGCTTGCCCATGGCCATCAGGGTCAGTCCGAACACCGCGCCGACCAGTGAGGATAGCAGTATGATCAGAGGCAACATCTGCCACCCCAGCCAGGCACCCAGCGCCCCGAGGAGCTTGAAATCGCCATATCCCATGCCTTCTTTGCCAGTGATCACTTTGAACAGGTGGTAGACAAGCCACAACGCCAGGTAACCGGCAATTGCACCGACCACACTGTCAGTCAGGCTGGCGTGGACTTCGAACAGATTCACGAGAATACCCAGCCACAGCAGCGGCATTGTGAAATTGTCCGGCAACAGCTGGTGCTCGGCATCAATGCCCGTTAGGACGATGAGAACCGCGGTGAGCGCGAGGGCTGAAAGGCCCTGCAAGGTGGGGCCGAAGTGCCAGATGGTCACGACGAAGAGTATGCCCGTGAGCAGTTCAACGGCCGGGTAACGCAGCGAGATCGATGCCCTGCAGGCCGAGCAGCGTCCCTTCAGAAACAGGTAGCTAAGCAGCGGGATGTTTTCGAGCGCGGTGATCTGGTGACCGCATTTGGGGCAGCGCGACCGGCCACGAATGACACCCGGCGGCCGCTCTTCGACCTCAGCGGTCTTGCCGCTCTCCAGGGCCAGTAATTCGTGGCACTGGCAGCGCCAATCGTATTCCAGCAGCGCCGGAACGCGGATCATGACGACATTGAGGAAGCTGCCGATCAGCAGTCCAAAAAGAAACACCCCCGACAAAAGCAGGGGTGTTGAAGACATGAGAAACTCCACTATTAGCGGATCCGGCCTAAATGACTGCCGCCATCTTGAAGATCGGCAGGTACATGGCTACAACCATGGCGCCGACAATGATGCCGACGAAGACAATGATGGCAGGCTCCAACAAGCTGCTGAGTGAGTCCACTGCGTTGTTGACGTCCTCTTCGTAGGCCTCGGCCACCTTGATCAGCATGGTGTCGAGGGAACCCGCTTCCTCGCCGATGGCGGCCATCTGCACGACCATGTTGGGGAAGACATCGGTTTGCTGCATGGCCAGCTGGAGCTGATGTCCAACCGCGACATCTTCACGAATCCTGTTGGCCGCGTCGTTATATACCTGGTTGCCGGTGGAGCCCGCGACGATTTTGAGCGCGTCGACGAGTGGAACGCCCGCGGCGAAGGTCAGCGCAAGGGTGCGGCAAAATCTGGAAATCGCTGCCTGCTCGAGAATACCGCCCACGATCGGAATCTTGAGAGAAACCCGGTCCATGAAATGCGAGAAGCGCTTCGATCGCTTCTTGGTCATGACGATGGCGACGATTGTGCCCACTATAGTCACGAGAATCCAGAAACCCCATTCCTGAATATATTCCGAAATATCCACAATCATGCGCGTAAACGCAGGCAGATCTGCGCCAAAGCTCTGGAACACGCCTTCGAATTGCGGAATGACATAAATCAGCAGGATGCCCGACACGATAATGGCCACCGCGATCACCGCAGCCGGGTAATACAGGGCCTTCTTGATCTTCCCCTTGATGCTTTCGATGCGCTCCTTGTAGGTGGCTATATCGTCGAGAATAGTATCCAGTACACCAGCGCTCTCACCGGCTTTGACCAGGTTGATGTACAGCTCATCGAACTGGACCGGGTGAAAAGCCAATGCTTCATGAAGGGTGCTGCCTGATTCTATTTCGGCGCGAATCTTGTCGATCATGGCACGCATCTTGGGATTCTTAAGGCCCCCGGCGATGATCTGAAAGGCTGTGACCAGTGGAACGCCTGATTTCAGCATAGTGGCCAACTGACGACTGAAAACGGCAATGTCTTTCGGCTTGATGGTATGTCCCATGCCGCCAAACAGGGGCTTGGGCTTTTTCCTGACGGAGATCGGGTTGATCCCCTGGCGTCGCAGTTCCGCGCGGACCAGGCTTGGGGAATTTGCAACTTGTTGTCCCTTGAGCCTTTGACCGCGTTTGTCGCGCCCTTGCCACAAAAATACAGTTGGTTCTGCGTGTTGCGTCGCCATAACCTAGTCCTTGGTTACTCGGTTGATTTCAATTAGGTCGGTCACACCGTTGGCCACTTTCCTTAGGGCCGATTGGCGCAGGTCCGGCACCCCTTCCTTTCTCGCTTCCTTGGCAATTCGCATGGCATTGCCTTCTTCCAGAATGATTCTGGAAATCTCGTCTGATATTGGCATGACCTCGAATATGCCCGTTCGACCCCGGTATCCCTCGTTACAATCGACACAGCCGTTTGGCTTGTAGAGTGTCAGTTCCTCGAGCTGTTCTTCCGCGTATCCCGCGCGCAGCAAAGCCTCTGGTGGGAGATCGTCTTTCTTTTTGCAGGTATGCAATATGCGCACCAGGCGCTGTGCCATCACGAGGTTGACCGCTGAAGTGATGTTGTAGGTGGGCACGCCCATATTCATCAGGCGCGTGATGGATTGAGGCGCATCGTTGGTGTGCAATGTCGAAAGCACCAGGTGACCGGTCTGGGCTGCCTTGATGGCAATCTCCGCAGTCTCCAGGTCACGAATCTCGCCAACCATGATCACATCGGGGTCCTGGCGCAGGAAGGCACGAAGCGCGCGGGCGAAGACCATCCCCTGCTTCTCGTTGTACTGCACCTGGTTGATGCCCTGGACGCGAATTTCTACCGGATCTTCGACCGTGGAAATATTGCGTCCCTCTTCATTGAGCAACTGCATGCCCGTGTAGAGCGTCACCGTCTTACCGCTGCCCGTCGGTCCCGTGACGAGGATCATGCCGTAGGGTTTGGATATTGCCGTTTCGTAAAGCGCCCGCTGCTCGGGTTCGAAGCCGAGTTCTTCAATGCCCATTTTGGTTGCGGCGGAATCGAGGATTCGGAGTACGACTTTTTCGCCAAAAATAGTCGGGCAGGTGCTGCAGCGAAAGTCGATAGCCTTGGTGCGGCTGAGGTTGAGCTTGATGCGGCCGTCCTGCGGAACGCGTTTTTCGGCGATATCGAGGCCCGCCATTACTTTGAGGCGCGATGAGATTCGCCGCGACATCTGTATCGGTGGACCGGCCATGTTCTTGAGCACACCATCGAGGCGGTAGCGAATTCGATAACGCGTTTCATAGGGCTCGAAATGAATATCTGATGCGCCCTTGCGAATGGCGTCGAGCAAAACCTTGTTGACAAAGCGCACGACGGGTGTGTCGTCGACGGCCGAATCGGTGCCGGTGAGGTCGTCTGTAACTTCCTTCGCCAGGTCAAAGCCGACGTCCTCCAGGCCCTCTTCATCCTCGAAATCGTCGAATACAGGGCTGGTCGATTCCAGCGCACGTTCGATGGCCGCATCGATCTTGTCGGCCGGGATCAGAATCGGCTCCACGTGGAAGCCCGAGCTGAACTGGATCTCGTCGATCACCTGGTGATCGGTGGGATCGCGCAGACCAATGAAGAGCTGGTTGCCACGAAGGTGCAACGGCAAGGCGGTGTGTTTTTCGATCAGGGCTTCGTTAACCAGGCTGAGCGGCGCAACGCTCAGATCGAATGCGTTCACGTCGACCAGCGGAATTCCGTATTCGGCAGACGCTGCCTCGGCCAGTGCCAACGGCTCCGCCAGTTCTTCTTTCAGCAGGTAAGTGAGGAGGGAGTTGTTATTCTTATTGGCTTCCAGGCAGGCCTTTTGTGCCTGTTTCTCATCCAAAACACCATTTCCCACCAAGCGGCGGGCAAGTCCATTCATTGGGCTTGCAACCTGGAGTTCGGTGTTCATTTCTGGGTTTCTCCTTTTACCCTCAATGCATTATACCCAATTCACAGCAAGACCATGCAAGCCGTTGTGAACACAGGTGAATCCCCTTGCCATTCGTCCCGGTGAATCCCGGGCCGATCAGGCTACGATCTACACCGGGAAGGCAGGAACTGATTGGCCGTATTCGGGCTCGTGCACTCCCAGCTGATGCGCCCGTATCCGTCGAGGAACTCCCCGGTCAACGTGATCTCGGGCGCCGGACCGGGCGCGCCCGTATTTTGCGTGTAAATCGTAACGATGGGTTGCGAGCATTGCCCGCTGATCACGATGTCAAGCACGAAAGGCGTGGCCCCGTCGAAGGCGTATCCTGCGGCGACATTGTCCAGACCGACCAGGGTCAGATCCTCCTGGCATACCGAGCCGGCCGCTGCTTTGGCCGCGGCGGCTACCGAGAGCCCTTCGCCAATTTTCACCCGGATCTGATAGTCATAGTAGGCCGGTATCGCCATGGTGAGAATTATCGCGATCACGGCCACGACGATCATCAACTCGATCAGCGTAAAACCGAGGTCGTCAGGGTGTTTTCCGGGATGATGGGCAACGACAGGGGCCTGGTTCAAAGATGGAGCCAGGTTTTGACTTGTTGTGAACATGGCATATTCCCGCTTTAAGTTGCCCTTGCCGGCTTTGAACTCCGGCCCTCTTTTCAAGAGAGCGGCGTCGATTGCGCCAACGGCCGCGACGTCCATGTTCCGGACAAATGTTCGCTTCCCCTTTCGGTGGCAGCCAGTATACATCAAGCCGCCGGGATTTTCT
>JBFHEJ010000115.1:0-7266 GCA_041584255.1 Lysobacterales bacterium | reverse complement strand
GCCTTGGAGTGGTCACCCTCCGCCACTAGCCGGGTAAATGCCGCGTCCGCGTCGCCGTCGACACCAATGGCTTTCCACACGCTTGTTCCCAGTTCGTCGAATGCGAAATAGGCCAGCGTCCGGGTGTCCATCAGTAACGACTCACCGAGCAGGACTTCCTGGAAAATGACATCGGGTGAAACCCGGATCTGGTACGGAAAATCAGCCAACCCAAAAGCCTTAGACAAGTCAATCGTGAATAGCTTAACGATGCCGGCTAACATTGTCAGGATGAATGACGTCACCGACCGCGTCCGACAGGCCGCACATGATTTTCGGGTTGATGGCTGCCTCATCCTCGAGAGCAGTTTCAACCCTGAGAAGGTTCGCGCCATGCAGGACGATTTCTTGTCACGCTATGCAACGCGCGAACGCGCTGAGGTCGAAAGAACCTGCCTGAAAGTTGGCCAGGAACGCTACATGTTTTCCATCCAGCTCGAGCCACCCTACCTCGACCCGGATATTTATGCGGCGCCGGCAGTCATTCCTATCGTGCAGAACTTGCTCGGCACGGACTGCATCCTGCAAAGCGTCGGCGTGGTTTGCGCCTACCCGGGCGCACCCGCACAACATGTCCACCGCGACCATGAACCCTTGTTTGCCGAAGCTGGCGGGCTAAACGCCTTCTTTCCCCCGTTTGCATTGCACGTGGTCGTGCCCCTTGTCGATCTCGACGAACAAACCGGCACCACAGCTCTGTGGAAAGGTTCTCACCGGATCAAGTCGGCGAGCGAAGAAAGCAGGTTTTCAGAAGACCAACTGAGAGCACTGGAGGGTGCAACCCTTCCACAATCAAAGGTGGGCGATTGTTATTTCATGGACTACCGGCTGCGCCACGTCGGCACGGCTAACCAATCGGACCGGCCACGGCCCATCCTGTATCTCATTTACAGCAGGCGCTGGTTTCTCGATCGGCGCAACTACGAAATGCAGGACCCATTGATGATCACAAGAGACCAGTTCGCTCGAATTCCACATGAGCACCGCGCACTTTTCCTCGCCGCGCAACCAGCGGATTAAAGCAGAGAACTACTATTAGACGCCCGTGTAGGTGTACGTGGCGGGCTCCGCTCCACCAATCAGCAACAGCGCGTCAATTGCGCAGATCAGACTGGAGAATAGATTTAGTTTAATCCACGTACGACGAAGTGCGCGCCGCAACTTGCGGCCTCGACTGCTAAGCTTGCAACCGGGAAGTATCGATTTCTGAAGCTCAAGCAGATCCGGGCAGGAAGCCGGAAGGAGTTCTCCCAATGCCCCTGGTCAACGGCGCCTCGTATTTCATTTCCGAAACGGATGCGGTTCTCAGAGAATCGCCAAGCCCCTCCTCGGATGCCGTTAATCACCTGATATTCGGCGACTGGCTGAGATTTCTGGGTGATGAGCAAGGCCCTTGGGCAAAGGTGCGCTGCCGCGGCGACACGGGCTGGCTCAAGAAGGCGTGGTTCTCCGAAAAACGTCCGCTCGAGATCAATTTCGTCGACATCGGCCAGGGCGACGGCTGTCACATCGTCACGCCGGACGACAAGATCATCCTGATCGACGCCGGCGAGGGCGACAACATGTTCCGCTTCCTGAGCTGGCGCTACAACCTGCGACGCAGGCGAGTGGCCGGCGTCGACGGCGTGCCGGCCGGGGCCGCCGGCGCCCAGGCGCCGATGGATATTGACCATGTGTTCATCTCACATCCGGATTCGGACCACTACTTCGGCTTTAAGCCGTTGTTTGAATCGCGCAAGGTCCGAATCAAGCGGATTTACCACAACGGCATCGCAGAGAGGCCCATCAAGGCAGCGGACAAGGACCCGGGTCTGTGGTACCCAAGCGGGTTCGATCTCGGCGGTTTTCTTGAAACAGACGATGGCGCCTATCTGTGGGAAACCGTGGACACCAGCGCCCAGATGCACGCGCTGATCCAGGCACACCCAACCACCACCAAGTGGTACATGTCGACACTGCGCGCGGCGCGGGCCAACAACTCTGGCGTCACCTTCGTCCGCCTGAGTCGAAAATCCGCGTTCGTCGATGGGTTTGGAGAGGCTGATGAAATCACACTCAAACTGCTGGGACCCGTCACCGAGCGAAAATCGAGAAACGGCACCGCCAAAGACTGTCTCTTCAAGCTCGGTAATGAAGGCGAAACCAAGAACGGCCACTCGCTGATCATCCAGCTGCAGATCGGAAAACTGAAAGTCATGCTCGGCGGCGACCTCAACACGGAGTCGGAGAACTACCTGTTTC
This sequence comes from Lysobacterales bacterium, assembly GCA_041584255.1. Classification (GTDB taxonomy): domain Bacteria; phylum Pseudomonadota; class Gammaproteobacteria; order Xanthomonadales; family SZUA-36; genus JAUIBE01. Next base: position 4,986 of record JBFHEJ010000115.1, on the reverse strand, counting down.
GCCACTACGGCGAAGCCACGCGCGATGTCTCCAAACTGGAACATGAGATTTACGACTTACAGGCTAAGGGATCGGCATTGACGCCCGCTGACGGCCAACTACTCGCAGCCAAGCTGGCGGAACTGGACGCCATCGTGCTCAAGACGCGCGAGCATTTCCAGGCCGACGTCACCAAGGCCTGCCACCACGGCAGCCATCACTTCTCCGAGTCCTTCCTGAGATCCATCAATGCGGTGGCGACCGTCATCTCCAGTGGTGACGAAGAAAACTATTCCCACCCCAGGCCGGACGCGCTGGGCAGCTTTGGAAAATACAGCCGCGGCATACGGCCGCTGATCTTCAGCACCGAGCTGGCGCGATCGACGCGCGAATTTACTCCGATTTTCAAGTACTACGAGCAGCTCAAGGCGTTCGAAGCCAAAATCGCCGCCGCCACGACCCAGGAGAAGAAGGACAGGCTGACCAAGGCCATGCAGGAAAAGAAAGACCGCAACGTGGCGGTCTACGGCATGATCACGCTAAGGACCGATGGTGACAAAACGCTGTTCGCACAGAAACTCGAAGTCTCGGGTGGCAACGACGAAAAGTGGGACATCCACGAACTCACTTACAACGACAAGACCGAGACGTTTGAGTTTCTGCCCCACTGAGACCGTTCGCGAACTCAAGCTGGCCCCTGCGAAGGAAGTGGATCGCGGCTCAAGCCGCCCACACAGCTGCGTTCAGTTTGACGGTGGGTCGGAGCGCTCCAGGAACAGTGTCTGGGTCGGGTAGGCAAACTCGATGCCCTCTGCCTCGAACGCTTCGTGAATGGCGAAATTGACCGACTGCTGAATGTCCATGTACAGCGCGTAATCCGCCTCGGTCACGTAATACACCGTCTCGAAATTGATCGAAAAATCGCCGTACGCTTTGAAATGTGACCGGTCGAAACGGGCTTTTTCCTGGCTCTCGATCGCCTTGCGGATGATGCCCGGAATCTTTCGCAGTTTCTGCCGTGAAGTCTGGTAGGTCACGCCGATGGAGAACACCACTCGCCGCTCGTACATGCGACCAAAATTACGTAGCCGGCTCTGGAGCAGGTCAGCGTTTGACATCACCAGTTGTTCACCGGACAAGCTGCGAAGGCGGGTGGTCTTCAGACCCACATGCTCCACATTGCCGAGGAAGTCTCCAACAGCGAGGAAATCACCAACCACGAACGGCTTGTCGAGAACGATCGACAGCGACGCGAACAGGTCGCCGAGTATGTTTTGCACCGCCAGCGCTACCGCAATACCGCCAATACCGAGGCCCGCTACCAGGGCGGTGATGTCGAAACCAAGGTTGTCGAGCACAACCAGCAGTACGACCGCCCACAAAACGACCCGCCCGACCCAGCTCAGGACGCTCAGGGTCGCCACGCTGGCGGGGTCCTCCTCTCGCCGCTGTTTGATCGTTCGTGCCAGCCAGAACTTCAACAGGTTGCTGGCCCACAGCCCGGCCTGCAGGCTGAGCGTGATGATGGCGATCGACACGACGACACGCCTGGCGACATCCGGCAACTCCAGCACCAGCGCGCCGAATGCCAGCGCAAAAATCACCAGCGCCAGGCTGGCCGTCTTACCCAGGGTATCGACCAGGGCATCGTCCCAGGCCGTCGTGGTGCCCTGCACGAGTCGCTTCAGGCGTGAGCGCAGCAGCGCCTTGGTGATGAAAAACACCACCATCAGGCCCACCGCAATCCCTAGCGCAGTCAGCCAGTCGCTGCCAGTAATGCCCAGCAGTTGACGGTTCATCACGTCTTCCACGATTGCCTCCTTCAGCCGTACCGGACCAAGCTATGGCCTGTCCGGGAGCGCTTCAAGCGCTGGCGAAGCTACGGTCTCGACTGGCAACAGGATCGCCTGCCCCGCACGGCATTCGCGGCGCAAATCGCCGGGCAAGCCGCCGCGAAATTTTCACAGGATGGCGTGGTAGGCGCCCAGACTTAAACCGAAGATCAACAGGACCGCGCCCAGCGGCGCGCTGGCGCGACGCCCCCAGGGCACGTTCTTTTCGACCGCCATGACCAGCGCCAGGACCAGCATCCAGGCCAGGCTCGCGGTGCTGACCGCGAACATCAGCAACATCAGGGCCCAGCAGCAGCCAACACAAAACAGCCCATGGCTCCAGCCAATCTTGAATGATTCGAGGGCCGGCCGGCGCCCGTGCCAGTGACTGATGACAAATCCGGCGGGGGTCCGGCATTTGTCGAGGCAGGCGTACTTCAGTTTCGAAAACTGAAAGGCTCCGGCGGCGACGAAAAGGACCATGCTGAGCATCCAGGTCTGTTCGTCGAGCCGACCCCCAAACTCAATGGCAAGTTGCAACAGCGACAGCAGCGCCAACGCGGCAACGCCAAAGACCAACCAGGCGGCGAGATAGCCGGCGAGCAGCAGCGCCGTGAAACCGGCCGACCTTTGACGTGCCGAGGTCATGCGCCGAAAGACGTTGATCAGCGGAACCGTGGTCGGAAGCATCATCGCCACGGTCATGACCAACCAGCCGGCGAGAAACAGCCCGGTTTCGACGCCACCAGGTAGCGCAGGGGCCGGGTGATGGTGCGCAACCCCGTGGCGATGAAACAGCCAGCCGTAGTCCGACTGACCCAGCCACCACAGCGCCATCCACGCCAACACAACGAGCCCGCCCAGCACCGGCAACAGCACGCTGCGCGGCGGGCGATTGCCGATGGCCATGGTCACTGCGTGCCGTCGGCGCCGGGGCTTTCAGCCAGCGTGTTCGAACAGAAAGTCGCTTTGGATGGCGTTGTGCCCTTGGATTTCGAGATCGATGTCGAGCGCCGCGCTGTTGAGCCTGAAGTTGCTTGCCTTGCCGGCATAGGCCGGGCTGCCCGGTACGGTCGAAAATATGGTGTTCGACAGGGTGGTCACATCCCCGTTCGGGCCGCGATAAGGCTCTAGTTCCGCCTTGGCGACATCGCCCAGCCGGAGATTGCCTTTGCCTTCGTGCACTTCGAAAACGATTGGCACGCGTTCGACCGACGTCACTTCGCCGACCAGCGAAATGAGGTCGACGATTGGGCCACCCTTTTGACCGGAATAAACGGCTTGCAAGGCTTCGGCCTGCTCATCCGACGCACCATCGTTGATGAACATGGTGACCTTCCAGTTGCCTTCCAGCACGTTGCCCGGAATATTGCAGGCCAGGCCCACCGTACAACCGGCGACGTCCACGCCATCAACATTGCCCTCCTCGAAATGCCAGGCCAGCGCTGACTTGCAGTCGCCGAAATCAGGGTCTTCTCCCACCCAGCAGGGACAAAGCACTTTGCAGGTGCAGACTTCGAGGAGACTGCCTTTCAGGTGATATGCCATGGTTCTCTCCCTCACTCTCAGTGACATCCCATGTGTTGAGCATAGTACATGGGAGGATTAGCGCCACCGCCGAAGTCAACCAAACGCTGGCGCAAACAGTCATGGCGAATTAAGGTCTACCATGTATGCTTTACGTACGCTTGACGATCTTGCAGCTGTGAGCAACGCAGAGACATGGACGAATTCGCGGCGCAGCGGGCGGCTCGTCGCCCGACGCCTTGCCGCCGGCTGCTTGTTGGCGGTGTTCTCGACGGGCGCGTGGGCTCAGGACCTCGTTGCGCCGAAACGCGATCCAGTCACCACTTACCTGCAAGCCATCGAGGACACGCTGTCACAGGGTGGTCCGTATGCCGTGGAGCTGGTCGATCTGTATTACGGTTACGGCCAGTCATTGCTGGAGGACGGAGACCTCAAGGGTGCGCGCGACGCCTTTCACCGCACTGCCCTGGTCTCTCGCGTGAACAGCGGCCCCAACAGCCTGCAGCAAACCAACTATCTCTACAGCATTGCCCACGTGGAATCGCTGCTAGGCAACTACGAGGAATCGGTAGGCGTTCTCGAACACATCTACAACCTGCACGCCCGGCAATACGGCGAAAATGATCCGGCCATGTTGCCGGTGCTACAGCAGATCGATGCATGGTATTCGGAACAGCAACCGCTGAAACTGCCGCAGACACGGTCTTCGGATATTGAGAACCAGAGCTACCTCGCCAGCCGCGTTGCGCACCTGACCGAGGTCGCCAACGGTCTGGCTCATCCTGACACCGCTTCACGCTACCGCACCGAGGGGCAATCCCACTTTCGGGCCATTTACCATCTGCTGCAGACCGGGATACCGCCGCAACCCGAACTCGTCATGAACAATTCGGGTCGGGGGACACAGTGGTATTTCGATCGCACATTGTCCAATCATTTCGAGGCAGGCGAGGAAGCTTTCGGCCGGGCTGTCAGCGCCTGGCGGGAAAACGGAGCGGCGACAACCCTGGACGTGGCGGAAGCCATCGCCCAGCTCGGCGACTGGTACCTCGCCCTGCGCCATTTCACATCGGCCGAACGTGAATACGAGCGGGCCTGGCAGCTTCTGCGAAACACCGAGGGTTTTGCCGACCTCGCCGATGAGTACCTCGGCAAGCCGGCGCCGTTGCGATTCATGAATAACGAGGAGTCCTTCGTTCGCGACCTTGACGCACCGCTGTTTGCCGACGATCTGGAAATCGTCATGACCGTGACGCGAAACGGCCGCTTATACGACGTGCAAATCATCAATGCCCCACCGAGCGAGTCGGCCGAAGATGTGAAAGAACTGACCGAACGCCTGCAAAACACCCGCTTCAGACCCGCTGTCGTCAACGGCGAGGTCGCGCGCCTGGATGGATACGTCTGGCGACCGCCGGCTGCCCCGCCCAGGATCGCTGCCCACGAGGGTTAGCGACGACTCCGGATCAGGCCGGCGTCAGTCGCCTTGCGCGTCCAGGATATTGTTACTGAACGCCGGTCCGCCACTGGCAGGCGTGTAAATCCATAGCGCGCTATTGGTCGGCTGCTCTGCCTGCATTAGTGACAAACCCCGAGCGCATAAATCTTGTCACCCACAGAGCGCGCACATTTTTGCCATCCAGCACCG
>JBFHEJ010000114.1:0-7288 GCA_041584255.1 Lysobacterales bacterium | reverse complement strand
CAGGCCTGGAAGTGGTCGATCCAGAGGGAGAGAAACACGCTATCGAGGCCGACGAAGTGTTCGTGTTCTGGGGGCTGTCTCCCAATCTGGGCCCGGTCGCGGAGTGGGGGCTCGATATCGAGAAGCGCAACCTCAGGGTCGACACCGAGAAATTTCAAACCAGCGAACCCGGGATTTTTGCGATTGGCGATATCAACACCTATCCCGGCAAGAAGAAGCTGATTCTGAGCGGATTTCACGAGGCCGCGCTGGCCGCGTTCGGTGTCCAGCAGTATATTCATCCCGAGCAGAAAGTACGCCTGCAATACACCACGACCAGTACCGTCATCCATCAACGACTGGGCGTCAAGTAGCCCGATTTCGCTGACGTCACTTGCCGATGTCCTCGCTCCAGAGGCGGGGCTCGCTGGCGATGAATTCTTCCATCAGCGCGATACATTCCGCGCTCTGCATCACCTCGACCTTCACGCCGCGCGAGGCTAACCATTCTTCCTCCCCCATGAAGGTATGGTTTTCGCCGACGACCACCCTGGGGATACCGTAAAGGACAATGGCGCCGCTGCACATCGCACACGGCGAAAGCGTGGTGTAAATCACGCATTCGCGATACACCGAGGCCGGCTGTCGGCCACAGTTCTCCAGGGCGTCCATTTCGCCGTGCAGCACCGCACTGCCCTGCTGCACACGCCGATTACGCCCGCGGCCGATGATGCGGCCTTCGTGGACAAGGACCGAACCGATGGGAATGCCGCCTTCCTCGAGGCCTTTGCGCGCTTCATTGATAGCGGCTTGCATGAACCGATCCATGCGGTCAGAGTAAGGCAAGGAGGGGTCGGAGTAAAAACTTCGCTACGCGGCCTACACTCGTTACTATTGACCCAAGGTATTTACTCTGACCCATTCCCAGTTGCCGGGGAGAAGACATGAGCCGAACCGTCAAAGCCGCCATCATCCAGATGGCCAATAAACTGGATACCGCTGAATCCTGCGATGCCCACAGGGAGGCCATGATCGAGGCCCACCTGCCCTACATCGACCAGGCGGGCAGCCAGGGCGTACAGATGCTGTGCTTCCAGGAAATTTTCACCGGCCCGTATTTTTGCCCGTCCCAGGACGCCAAGTGGTACGACGCGGCAGAATCCATTCCGGAAGGCCCGACAACCCAACTGATGTGCGAATATGCCAAGAAGCACGGCATGGTCATCGTCGTGCCGATTTACGAAGAGCACATGACCGGCGTTTACTACAATACCGCGGCGGTCATCGACGCCACCGGCGAGTACCTGGGAAAGTACCGCAAAATGCACATCCCCCAGGTGGCGGGCTTCTGGGAGAAGTTTTTCTTCAAGCCCGGAAACCTCGGCTACCCCGTGTTCGAAACGCAGTTCGGCAAAGTCGGCGTGTATATCTGCTACGACCGGCATTTCCCGGACGGCGCCCGCTGCCTCGGGTTAAACGGTGCGGAAATCATTTTCAATCCTTCGGCGACAGTCGCGGGATTGAGCCAATATTTGTGGGAACTCGAGCAACCGGCCCATGCCGTGGCCAACGGCTATTTCGTCGGCGCCATCAATCGGGTCGGCGTCGAGGCGCCGTGGAACATCGGCAAGTTCTACGGAAACTCGTACTTCTGCGATCCACGGGGGCAGATCGTGGCCCAGGCCGGCGAGGATGACGACGAAATGGTCATCGCCGAACTGGATTTCGATATGGTGCGCGAGGTCCGCAACACCTGGCAGTTTTTCCGCGATCGCAGGCCTGAGACCTACGGTCAGCTGACGGAACTGTAACAGGCGTCAGAGCCCTTTTCGTGGATACACTACGACGAGACACATGACAGAATCAGGCGAAAAGAGCTCTGATCCCACTCGCGGCGGGCTGAGCAACGCCGATCTCGCGCCCGTTCCGAAGGCTGAGCAGGACTGGAAGGCCGTCAGCTTTTTCGCCCTGTGGGTCGGCATGGCCGTCAACATCCCGACCTACATGATCGCCGCTTCGCTGGTCGATGGGGGGATGAGCTGGCAACAGGCCATGTGGACGGTGCTGCTCGGCAACCTGATCGTGCTGGTGCCGATGGCGCTTTCAGGCCATGCCGGCACCAAGTACGGCATTCCCTTCCCGGTCTTCGCGCGCGCCTCGTTCGGCATCAAGGGGGCACACATCCCGTCCTTTTTACGCGCTATCGTGGCCTGCGGCTGGTTTGGCATCCAGACCTGGATCGGGGGCGCGGCAATTTACACCATCGTGCTGATTTACGCGCCAGGCATCGCCGAAACCCCGGCTCTGATGCCCGACTGGATCGGCATCCACTGGGCCCAATTCCTCTGTTTCATGCTGTTCTGGGCCATGAACATCTGGCTGATCTGGAAAGGCATTGAATCAATCCGGGTGCTGGAGCATCTTGCCGCACCCTTCCTGATTCTGTGCGGCCTGGGACTGCTGGCCTGGGCTTATACGCAGGCCGACGGCTTTGGCCCCATGTTGCGCGCCGAATCCAAATTCCAGACTCCTGCAGAATTCTGGAACCTGTTTTTTCCGAGCCTGACGGCCATGGTCGGGTTTTGGGCCACCCTGACACTCAACATTTCCGATTTCACGCGCTACGCCCGGGATCAGCGCGCGCAGGTCGTTGGACAGCTTTCCGGGCTGCCAAGCACCATGACGCTGTTCGCGTTTATCGGCGTCGCCGTGACGAGTGCAACCATCGTTATCTTTGGCGAGGCCATCTGGGACCCGGTGGTGCTGGTCAGGCGCTTCGATTCACCTCTGATCGTCTCGCTGTGCATGGTGGCGGTTGTGATCGCCACCATCTCCACCAACGCCGCCGCCAACGTGGTCGGCCCGGCCAACAATTTCTCTAACATGTGGCCATCCAAAATCGACTTTAAACGCGGCGGGTACATTACTGGCCTGATCGGCATCCTGATGATGCCGTGGAAACTGCTGGCCGACCCCAGCGGCTATATTTTCACCTGGCTGATCGGCTACTCAGCGTTGCTGGGGCCGGTCATCGGTATCATCCTGGTGGATTACTTCCTGGTCCGCGGCACCGAGCTGAATCTCGATGATCTTTACCGCCACGATGGCCGTTACGCCGGTTTCAATCGCAAGGCCGTCTTCGCGCTGCTGATCGGCGTCCTGCCCAACGTGCCGGGTTTCCTGGCGCAGATCGGTGTGAGCGGCGATTCCGGCGTGTTCGTCGAGCTGTATCACTACGCCTGGTTTCTCGGCCTGGGTATCTCAGGCATCGCGTACTATGTCCTGATGGGCGGTAGAACAAACCGTGCGTGACGTCAAGGCCGGACGTCTGACTACGGAGCAGATCGAGGCCAATTTCGCCGACTTGCATCCTCCCCTGGGCGGCCACGAGGCCGCCGTTGAAGCGGCGAGGTGTCTGTTTTGCTTTGACGCCCCTTGTACCGAAGCCTGCCCGACCAGTATCGACATTCCTGGTTTCATTCGGAAAATCCAGACCGGCAATGTACGCGGCGCGGCCGTCACCATTCTTTCCCAGAACATCATGGGGGCCACCTGCGCCACCGTTTGCCCGGTCGAAGAACTTTGCGAACAGGTTTGCGTCAAGAACACTGCTGAACACCGTCCGGTGGCCATCGGACGATTGCAGCGCCATGCCACCGATCATTTGTTTGAACGCGGTATCCAGCCATTTGAGCGTGCCGCGCCTAGCGGGAATACGGTGGCCGTCATCGGCGCCGGCCCGGCGGGATTGGCGTGCGCCCATCGCCTGGCCCTTTACGGCCACGACGTAGTGGTTTTCGAAGCACGCGAGAAAGCCGGTGGCCTCAACGAATACGGACTGGCCCTCTACAAGATGCTGGATGAACGCGCCGCCCGGGAAGTGGAATTCATCCTGGGCGTAGGCGGCATCGAGATCAAAACACGTAAGGCCCTGGGCGTCGATTTCAGTCTGGCGGACCTGCGCCGTGACTATGACGCGGTTTTTATTGGCATGGGCCACAACGCTGTCAACCATCTCGACATGGACCACGAACAGGACGAGGGCGTGCACAACGCGGTCGGTATGATCGAACGCATCCGCCAGGAGGATCTCGCCTCCCTGCCGGTCGGCCGGTGTGTCGTCGTCGTCGGAGGCGGCAATACCGCCATCGATATTTCGGTACAGATCAAGAAGCTCGGCGCGGAATCGGTGACCATGGTCTACCGCCGCGGCTTCGATCAAATGGGCGCGACGGACTACGAGCAGGAAGTCGCCCAGACCAATGGCGTGCTCATCAGGACCTGGGCGACGCCGCAGCGCATTCTTACCGACGACGAGGGTGTGTGCGGTATTCGCTTCGAGTACACACAAAACGATGACAGCGGCCGGCTGGTTGGCACCGGGGAAACATTCGATCTGCCCGCAGACCAGATCTTCAAGGCCATCGGCCAGCACTTCGACGAACAGCCCATGGAGGCCGACGACTGTCCCGAGATCGATCGCGGCCGGATCGTCGTGGACGACCAGCGCCGAACCAGCCTGGACGGTGTATGGGCTGGCGGTGACTGCGTCGCCGGCGCGGATCTGACCGTGGTTGCCGTGCAGGATGGCAAACTGGCGGCGGAGAGCATGCACCAATATCTGAGCGAGCGTGGTTCAAGCGAGGACGGCCATGGCTGACCTGAGTTGCAACATCGCGGGTGTGAAGTCACCCAATCCCTTCTGGCTGGCCTCGGCGCCGCCAACCGACAAGCAGTACAACGTTGAGCGGGCCTTCGAAGCCGGCTGGGGCGGTGTCGTCTGGAAAACCCTGGGAGAAGCCGGCCCGCCGATCGTCAACGTCTGCTCGCGTTACGGCGCGGTGGACTACAACGGCACCCGCATGATGGGGCTGAACAACATCGAGCTCATCACCGACCGGCCATTGGAAGTCAACCTCGAGGAGATAGCAGCAGTCAAAAAGGCATGGCCGGATCGCGCCATGATCGTCTCTCTGATGGTGCCCTGCAACGAGAGGGCCTGGAAGGACATCCTCCAGGCCGTCGAGCAGACCGGCTGTGACGGCGTCGAACTCAATTTCGGCTGCCCCCACGGTATGAGCGAACGCGGTATGGGGTCGGCGGTTGGTCAGGTGCCGGAATATATCCAGGATGTGACGGGTTGGTGCAAACTGCACTCCAGCCTGCCCGTATTCGTCAAGCTGACGCCCAATATTACCGACATTCGCTACCCTGCCCGCGCCGCCCATGCGGGGGGCGCCGATGCCGTGTCGCTGATCAACACGATCAACTCAATCACCGGCATCGATCTCGATTCGTTCTCACCCGAACCTTCCGTCAACGGACGAGGCGCGCACGGTGGTTACTGCGGGCCCGCGGTCAAGCCCATCGCCCTGAGCATGGTGTCGGAAATCGCTCGCGATCCACAGACGGCCGGTTTGCCGATCTCCGGCATCGGCGGCATCAGCACCTGGCGCGACGCGGCCGAGTTCATCGCCCTGGGTTGCGGCAGCGTACAGGTGTGCACGGCGGTCATGCATTTCGGTTTCAAGATTGTCGATGACCTAATCGACGGGCTGAACAACTGGATGGACGACCACGGTCACGCCAGTCTCGAATCGTTCCGGGGCAAAGCGGTTCCAAACGTCACCGACTGGAACCAGCTCGATCTCAATTACAAGACCGTCGCCCACATCGACCAGGACAAGTGCATCCAGTGCGGCTTGTGTTACATCAGCTGCGAAGACACGTCGCACCAATCCATTTCCAGAACCAGAGACCAAAACGGCAAGCGAATCTACGAGATCATCGAAGAGGAATGCGTCGGTTGTAACCTGTGTTACCTGGTCTGCCCGGTGGAAAACTGCATCACCATGGTCGAGGTGGATACCGGCAAGCCCTACCTCAACTGGAGCGATCATCCGAACAACCCTCTGAGGCAGGAATGACAATGCACAAGAGCCAACTCGCCGGATTCATCATCGATTGTCAGACCGAGGATCTGGACGCCGCAGCGACGTTCTGGTCGGGTGCACTGGGGCTCGAGGCCGAGGTGCCGAAGGACCCGGAAGAGTCGGCCTACGTTTTGCTCAAGTCCAGGCCGGAGGAAGTCCATGTGGAGGTCCAGAAGGTCGACCATCCCAGCCGGGTGCACCTGGATATCGAAACCGACGATATCGAGGCCGAAGTGGCCAGACTGGAGGCGCTTGGAGCGAAAAGAATCAGCAACATCCGCCGTTGGGTGGTCATGGAAGCCCCCACCGGACAGCGTTTTTGCGTGGTCAGGCCGGTGCGGGCCAATTTCGACCGCGACGCAAATCAGTGGCGCTGACCGTTCGCCGCTCTAGCCGCGACCCGTGAGCCGAAGGACCTCCTCGACGTAGACGATTTCACAGGCGCCCTGACCCGTATCTTCGCGCGTCAGGGACGTGCGCCATGACCAGCCGGTTTCATGATCGACGTCGACCAGGTATCCCTTGATGCGCACCAGGTCGCCTGAGCGCAAACTCTTGAGTTCTCTTTTGATCTTGCTATCGGCTGGAACCATGTGCATGTTGGCGCTGCTGCGAATAATTTCAGTTTCGGGGATGGGCGGAGGTAAGGAATAGCGCGTGTAGTACCATCGCCCGCCCTGGCGAATGCTGATCTGATCGAGGATGGACTGATCCGACATGCGACCCCACCCCAGCGCGAGATCGATCGGGGACAAGTCGGCTTCGGTTCCCAGGAAATACGTTTCGCTTGCCAGCACCCGCGCCTGCATGTCGAATTCGGCGCGCGCCGTCATCAGGTATTCGTCATACTCGAAAGTCTGTCGATCGCGCAGGTTGCGCTGCAGCGGCGGTACAGACGCCAGCACGCCGGGCGGATGGACAACCGGCCGGTATTGCCAATCATGGTAGGCGACACCGGCAGCGACGATCAGCAGGACAATGAGCAGCTTGCGCATGGCGCGATAGTATCGCGGCACGAGCGAAATGCGACAAGGGCGCGGTCAACCGCGACACCCGTTCCTGGCCATGCTGGTCTAAAGGCCGCTCCTGCAGGTGGAATGGATGACCGGTTTGTCCAGCAGCTGCCGCTTTGCGAAGAAGTCGGCATGGCGGGCCTTGAATGCGCGCAGCGCCAGTCGAAGTTCGCGGACGCCCAGAATGACCAGGTTCCCCAACAGCACCAGCAGCACGCCAAGCACGATGTGAAATTCAATGGCCAGACCCTCGAACAGGACCGACAGCACGAAGGCAACCACCGGGAACATGACCACGGCGTAACCCGCTTTCGCCGGCCCTATCCTTCCCACCAGTTTGAGGTAGCAGCCAAAGGCCACGAT
>JBFHEJ010000113.1:0-7296 GCA_041584255.1 Lysobacterales bacterium | reverse complement strand
TGATCCTGGTGAACGACCGGGGCACCAGCAGCGAGGTCGGTCAGGTCACGAATGATGGCCTCGGGGTCGCGCTCCGCCCGCGCGCGCTCGGCGCGGGGCCTGCTGCGCCCCCCAAACAGCTCCGATTCGGTGATCAGGGCGAGCTGGCCCGGAATACAAAAACCGCCGGCTACCGGTAATACGCCCAGCCCTTCAGCCGCATCGCCCGCCCAGAAGCCTTCGAATGAGCCATAGGCCAGGGGCGCAATGTCGAAGGCCTCGAGCGTGGTTCTCAACACCTCGCGGCGGCCGGGCGTGTCTGCGGCAAACAGCACGCGGCCCACGAAGTCGTTGCAAAACGCTTTCAGGGCCTCTCCGCCGGCCTTGCCCTTTTCATGGATGGGTAACGGCGGGGCCGGAAGGGTGCCGAATTCAACTTCGTTGGCGCCCGAAGAGAGGTCGGACGGCTGGTCGCTTTCTTCCCCTTCCTTCTGCCAGGTCACCAGCGGGTGGGCAGACAGCATTCGGGCGAAATGTTCGGGGGGAAAAAACAACTCGTTGGGTTCGAGCAGCGGGCGTTCGGTATCGTGCCGGCGCTGCTCCCAGCGCTCCGCGGTTCGCCGGGCCTGCCCTTCCACGGCCTGGCGCGCGCCCTGCTGAACGAAGAGCAGGGGCGGGCCGGAGAAATAGTCGGTCAGGCCGCTGGTCGACTCGAAGAACAAGGGCAGGTATTGCTCAAGCCCCTGGGGGTGAGCGCCGGCCCTGAGGTCCTGGTACAGGGTGACGTGGCGCACGTCGACGTCAAAACGCAGCCGGAAGGCCTGTCGAAAAGTCTGCACGGCACTGTCATCGAAAGGGTATTCCCGGGCCGGCAGCAGTTCGATGGCATCGACCCTTCCGGTGGAACGTTGGCTCTCGGCGTCGAAGGTGCGGATGCTGTCGATTTCCTCGTCGAACAGGTCGATGCGAAAGGGCTGGTCGCTGCCGGCCGGGAAGAGGTCGATCACCGAACCGCGAACGGCATATTGCCCGGCCTGGTACACCTGTTCCGACGACTCGTAGCCGCAGTGCGCCAGCCGTTCTCGAAAGTCGCTAACCACCAGCCGTTCGCCGACAGAGAGGGAAAACGATCGCGCCTTGAGGTAATCGGCCGGCGGCAGGCGCTGCATCAGCGCCGCGGCGGAAATGACCACGACGCCGCGCTTCCAGGAGGCGATGTCCGCCAGCGTGCGCAGCCGCTCGGCGATAATGTCCGGGTGTGGTGAGAACGGGTCGTACGGCAGGGTCTCGTGGTCAGGGAACAGCCGCAGCGGGGTATCGCCGAGGCGCAGCAGTTCGAGATCCTGGGCCAGCAGATGGGCCTGGTGACTGGAACGGCAGACGGCGAGGACCGGCCGGGTTGCGTGCGCAGCGGCGTGATTCAGGGCCAGCGCCACGGCGCTGGCGTGAAGGCCGGTCCACCTCGAATGCGCTGACTGGCCTTCGTCGAAGCGGGCCTTGAACGGACTCAAACCCAAGCCAGGCCTACTGGGGTACGGGTTTGCCGAGCGTTCTCAGGATCACCAGCAGCAGGGTGAAGCCGATCGGCAGTGCCAGCCACCATGGCATGCCGTAAGCCACCGGGATGGTGCCCGCGCCGAGCGCCACTGCGCCGGCCACCATGGCATACGGCATTTGCGTGCGGACATGCTCGATGTGGTCGCAGCCTGACGCCATGGAGGACAGGATGGTGGTGTCGGAAATCGGTGAGCAATGGTCACCCCAGACACTGCCGGCCAGTACGCAGGAGATTGCGGAGTACAACAGGTGCATGTCCTCGGGTCCGGCATGGCCGCTGGCCTGCATCACCCCCCAGGTCAGCGGCACCACCAGGGGCAACAAAATGCCCATCGAGCCCCAGCTTGAACCGGTGGCGAATGCGGTGCCGGCGGCCAGGATGAACACCAGGAAGGGCAGCCACTGAACCGGTAGAGAATCGCCGAGGGCCTCGACCAGGAATTCCGCGGTTTTGAGGGACTCCGTAATCCCGCCCAGGGACCAGGCCAGCAACAGGATAATCATGGCGAAAATCATCGCCCGCATGCCCTTGTACCAGGCGCTGACGACCTCTTCCAGGTTCATGATGCGCTGCGCCAGCGTGAGGACGACCGCCGTCGTCATACCGAGCAGCGAGCCCCACATCAGCGCCTTGTAGGTGTCGGCGGCGCCGATGATGTCGCGCAGCGGCGGATTATCGCCTGCCGCCGACGCCCGCCCGGTGAAATACAGGCCGGCAACCACCGAGGCCACCAGCACCGCCAGGGGAACGATGGCGTTGATGGCGCGCTGCGGCTTTCCGGGAACGGGTTCGATCGGTTCGCAGTCCTCAGCCATGGAACTGTCGAGGCCGTCTTGCTGCTCTACGCCGTGCTGCCTGGCCTCCACTTCGGCTTTGTGCATCGGTCCAAAATCACGCCCGCTGGCGGCAATCATGAATACGAATGCAATGGCAAACATCGGGTAGAAGCTGTACGGGATGGTCGACAGAAAAACGTAGTAAGCCTCGGCATCGAGATCGGGAATGTAGGAAATGGCGTCGCCGATCAGCCCAACCTCGTAGCCGATCCAGGTAGTAACCAGGAACAGGCAGGCGACCGGCGCAGCCGTCGAGTCCACCAGGTAGGCGAGTTTGGCGCGCGATACGCGCATCGAATCCGTCACCGGCCGCATGGTGTTGCCGACCACCAGGGTGTTGGCGTAGTCGTCGAAAAAAATCGCGATGCCCATGCTGGCCGTCGCCAGGCAGGCGTGACGGGCGTCATCGGCCCAGCCGACGATGTGCCGGACGATGCCGTGCATGCCGCCGTTGCGGGAGATGATTCCCACCATTCCGCCAATCATCAGAGAGAACAGGATAACGGCCGCATGATCGGCGTCGGCGAAGGCGTCGAGCAGGTGCACCTGGAAGCTGTCGAGCAGGCCGAACCACAGGCCGTTGAGATCGAACCCGTTGATCGCCCAGGCGCCCAGCCATACCCCGAGAAACAGCGCCGGCACGACCTGCCTGAACGCCAGGGCCAGCGCGATGGCGAGCAGCGGTGGCGTGATCGAAACCCACGTGCCGGCCAGGGCGGGTGCCTCGGCGTCTTGCGCCAAAGCGGGCGAGGCCAGCGCCAACAGCGCGAGCGTCAGCAGTAATCGCAGGGAGGGGTGCCAGGCAACGGTCATGTGTTCAACTCAGCTCAGGGCTCCAAAAATCCGGAATCCGGCCACCCAGGTTCCGATGGCCGAACCGACGTTGGAAAAGAAGAATACCAGCAGAATGCGTGTCGCCGGGTTAGCGAACCACCCCTTGAGCGTGGTGACGTCGAAACGGAGTTTCTCCAGGTCTGACACCCGCGGTTTGCGCAGCCAGGATTCCACCAAGCCCGTGACCATGCCAGCGGCGATGGTCGGATTGAGTGAAGTCAGTGGTGCCGCGACGACGGCACTGAGCACCGTCAGGGGGTGCCCGCGGGCGACGAGGGCGCCGAGCGCGGCCAGGCCGCCGTTGACGGCCACCCAGATATAGACAAGGTGCCAGCCGAGTTCCGGGCTGCGCGAGAAACCAATGTAGAAGCCGGTCAGGACCAGCGCCACGATCAGCCAGGGTATGAGCCGCGGCCAGCGTGCCCGCGGCGGACTTTGTGACAGGGCGTCGCGCAGTTGTTGCGGTTCTTCCTGCCCGTCAGCAAGATGCTTTGCGAGGCCGTCGAGATGCCCCGCGCCAATCACGACGAGTACTTCCTTGGGGACTTCCGAGGTTGGTTCGCCGGGCGCTTCTGCGCCATTCGGCGCCGGGTTCTCAGACCGCAGGCTGGCGGCCATGTATCGATCGCGTTCCGCGATCAGGGCCTCGTAGAGTTCTGGTGAAAATTCCGCGAACTCGGTGAACGTGGACTCGAGAATATCGCCCTGCTTGAGTTTTTCGATCGCCTCCTCATCGATTTCATCCGAGCTCAGCATGCCCAGCAGCAGGCCACTGAAGAGATACAGCCGCTTGTACCAGGGCACGCTGCCATAGCTTCGCCGCAAAGTGGTGCCGAGGTCTCGGTCGACCAGCTGCAGCGGCAACCCCTTCTTCTCCGCCACTTCCGCGGCGGCACGCATTTCGGCGCCCGGCTCGATACCGAATTGCTCGGCGATGCGCCGCTGGTAGGCGCTCAGCGCCAGGTTGGCCATCACCAGGCCCGCCTTGCGCTGGCGGATGATTTTGAACAGGTCGAGATTTTTCCAGTCGGCTTCGCCCTTGAGTGCCTTAAAGCGGGTCGGACAGAGCTCGACCGCTATCGCGTCATAGCGGCCGCTTCCCGCCATTTCACGCACAGCGTCCGCGCTGGCACGCGAAACGTGCGCTGTGCCGATCAGGGTGTAGTTAACCCCGTCGCGCTCAACGCGACGAATGGGCTGGTCTTTCGATTCCGGCATCGCAGGCGGCTGCTGGCTTGCTGCAGCGGAGGCCTCCGTCACCGGGGTTTCCGGGTCGGGCATCGGGGACTGGCACTTCGATTGGTGCTTTGAGAAAGGGCGCTAGGATACCTGCTTCGGCCCTGCCGCGGTAGACTCAGCCAGAATCCGTCCCGTCACCGCCCTCGGATTCGTCGGCTTCACCGGTGTCGATGATGGGCTCGCTGACGCCGTCGATGACTTCGCCTTCGTGTAGCACGGTGTAGAGCGACCGGTCCCATTCGAAGTAAACGCTCCAGCGGTCATATACCCAGCGCGAGATGGGTGGGTCGCCGACGGCCGCACGCTTTTCCTGTGGCGTGCCATAGGCCGCTTCGACCTCGTTCATGCTCATGCCATTGGGCGGAAGGTCCAGCCGGCCGCCCTGGCGGACCTGTTGGATCAGCAGCACGTCAGCGCTTGCACTGAGCGTCGTCAGGATCAGCAGGGAGAAAATCACGACTCGAGTCATAGCTATCCTTGTCATTGCCCGTACTCCATTGAATTAAACTCTGAATATAGCAAACACCCATTGTGGCCTGTTAACACGGCTACTTTTGCAGCAGCCGGGCATAGGCCTGGTATCGCCAATCGCGGATGTCGCCGCGTCGGGTGGCTTCCTTGATCGCGCAGTCAGGCTCCGAATCGTGGGCGCAGTCGTTGAACCGGCATTGGCCCAGGAAAGGCCGGAATTCGACAAAGCCGTGTTCGAGGTCATCCAGCCTCAAATCCCACAGCCCGAACTCCCACACCCCCGGCGAATCGACGAGGTAGCCATCATTGCCGGGCAGGACGTACATCATGGTTCCGGTGGTGGTGTGGCGCCCTTTGCCGGTGGCTCGGGACAGGGTGCCGGTCTGAACCTCGAGGTCGGGCACCAACCGGTTCACCAGTGAGGACTTACCCACGCCCGACTGGCCGACCAGGATGCTGGTGTGTCCGCTGACTACGCCCCTGGCCTCACGTACGCCGGGCGGGCCTTTGCAGGATGTGCGCAGCACCCGGTACCCGAGCGCCTGGTAATCGGAAATACGGGCCAGCGGACTGTCGGGCTCCGGCTGAATGGCCTGCGGAAGTTCGACCTTGTTGACCACGATAACGGGCTGGATGTCCAGGCTGTGCACCGCCACCAGATAGCGTTCCAGCACGTCACGGCCCGGTGGCGGCAGGGGCGCGATGACGATGAGAACAATGTCCAGGTTGGCGGCGACGAGCTGCTTTCGCTGCCGCGCGTCGGCGCGCGCAAAGTGATTGCGGCGTGGTTCGATCGCGGTGACCACTGCGGTGTCGTCGGCCGAATCTTCCAGCCGGACCCAGTCGCCGCAAAGCGGCCGGCCGACACCGCGCCTGAAGTGCACATCGAGCTGGCGGCCGTCCGGCAGTTGAGCAATTCCGCGGTTGCCGCGCGACACCAGAATCAGCGCCAACCCGGCGGTATCGCCGGGTGTTCCGGAGCTCAAGCTGGTGTCCTGCGTCGCGACATACTGCAGAATATAACCCACCTCCGGAGATGTTACTCTGGCTGCCTGTTCGCACCACACCCGACGCATGACTGAGAAAAACTCGCGCCTCATCTGGCTGGATCTCGAAATGACGGGCCTGGATCCCGATGTCGATTCCATCCTTGAGATCGCTACGCTGGTGACCGACTCCGAGTTGGAAGAGGTGGCCCAGGGTCCCGTGCTCGCCATTCATCACCGGCGTTCGGTGCTGGCAGGAATGGATGAGTGGAACACTGCAACGCACACAGATTCCGGGCTGGTCGATCGCGTGTTGAAAAGCGATGTATCGATGCAGGATGCAGAACGTCGGACGCTGGCATTTCTCACCGACCTGACGGAACCCAACAGCTCGCCGATGTGCGGCAACAGCATTTGCCAGGACCGGCGATTCCTTGCCCGCCACATGCCGGAATTGTGCAGCTGGTTTCATTACCGCAACCTCGACGTCAGCAGCCTGAAGGAATTGTGCGTTCGATGGGCGCCGGACATCGCCGCCGGATTCGTCAAGGAAAACCGCCACGAGGCCATGGCCGACATTCGCGAGTCGATCGAGGAGTTGCGTTTCTACCGCCGCTTTATGGGTGAAATGTCAGGCCTTGATTTGTAAGAGCGGCCTTGTGGTCGCGGCTTTCGCGGCTGAAGCCCCTCCTACTGCGCCAGCAGCAACCAGGTATCGACCACCGTATCCGGATTCAGCGAAATACTGTCGATGCCTTCGTCCCGCAACCACTCCGCCAGGTCCGCATGATCTGATGGTCCCTGGCCGCAGATGCCGACATACTTGCCGCGCGCCTTGCAGGCTCGGATTGCCATGCTCAACAGTGCCTTGACGGCGGGCTGGCGTTCATCGAACAGGTGTGCGATCAGGCCGGAATCGCGGTCCAGGCCGAGGGTGAGCTGGGTGAGGTCGTTGGAACCGATCGAGAAACCGTCGAAGCTATCGAGGAACTCGTCTGCCAGCAGTGCATTGGAGGGCAGCTCACACATCATGATGATGCGCAAACCGTTCTTGCCGCGCTCGAGACCGAAGGACTTCATCAACTCGATCACGGCCCGGCCCTCGTCCGGCGTTCGCACGAAGGGAATCATGGCCTCGACATTTTCCAGTCCCATGTCTTCGCGCACGCGACGCAGGGCGCGGCACTCCAGCTCGAAGCAGTCACGAAAATCGTTCGAGATATAGCGCGACGCACCGCGGAATCCCAGCATGGGGTTTTCCTCATCGGGCTCGAAGCGGTTGCCGCCGATCAGGTTGGCGTACTCGTTTGACTTGAAGTCCGATAGGCGGATGATCACCGGCTTCGGGGCAAAGGCAGCGGCTATGGTCGCCATCCCCTCTGTCAGCCGTTCT
>JBFHEJ010000112.1:0-7337 GCA_041584255.1 Lysobacterales bacterium | reverse complement strand
GCCGCCCGCCTCCTTGAACAGCTCGCAATTTTCCATGGCGATTTCCTCCAATGTTTCGAGGCAATCGACCGCGAAACCTGGGCAGACCACCTGTACCGAACGCACGCCTTCGGCAGGCAAGGCTTCGAGCGTCTTGTCGGTGTAGGGCTGCAGCCAGGGCTCACGTCCCAGCCGTGACTGGTAGGTGAGCAACCATTCATCCCCGGCAATTCCCAGCGCTTCGACGACAGCCGCCACGCTCTCCTCGCACTGACGCGGGTAGGGATCACCGGCGTCGGCATACCTTTGCGGGATGCCGTGCATCGAAAACATCAGCCGATCCGCCCGGCCTGCGTTCTGCCAGAAGTCGCGGATGCTCTCTGCCACGGCCGTGACCCAGGCCGGGTGCGTGTGGTAATCGTTGATTCGACGTTGCGGGGGATTCCAATCCATGTCCGCCAAAGCGTCGTCCACGGCGTCGTATCCCGATGCCGTCGTGGTGTATGAAAACTGCGGATACATCGGCAAAACCGTCAGCGATACTGCGCCGGATTCACGCAGTTCCTCGAGTGCGCTGCGAATCGACGGCTTGCCGTAACGCATGCCCAGAGCGAATCGAAAGCGGTCGCCCGAACTGCGCTGCAACTGCGCCTCCAGGCGCCGGCTCAATACCAGCAAGGGCGAACCTTCATCGGTCCACACCTTGGAATAGGCCGCAGCCGAGCGCCCCGCCCGCAGCGGAACGATCACAAGGTACAACAGCGGAAGCCACAACCAGCGCGGCAAATCCACGACGCGCCGATCCGACAAAAACTCGCGCAGATAAGTGGCGACAGCGGACCGTTCCGGTGCCTCGGGCGTGCCGAGATTGAACAGCAGGACGCCGTTAATGGTTGTCTGACTCAAAGCAGCGCTCCCTGTGGCTTCTACCTGGTGAAATTCGCGTGCGCCCGGTATTGTTGCATAAACGATACATACCGCCCGCCGCCATCAAGGGCGCCAGCCTGACCCCCGCGCAAAACCGAAGTTGACGCTACGGCGCCCGCTAACCCTCTCTTGTACGGTGAGTTTTTTGGTATTCCCTGCATGGGCAGATCTGCGAACCCGTAAAGAGGCTGTTGCATAATTACGACAGTGGGCATTTCGTCGCGCTTTCGGGCAGCTTCCGGTGAGCGTTAACGTTTTGTTTTGTCAGTTTTTTTGCTAGCATGGCCGTCCGTTGTCCAATCAGCGAGGATGGATTCTGTCCACCCCGATGATGAGCAGGAAAATAACAAAAACGCGCCCGATACCGAGTCACTCTAGCACGCTTCAAAGGCGTTGCCTGGTGGCCATGGGGACGGCGTTCGCCTGCCTTTCGAGCGCCACTGCAGTTGCCGTGCCGCATGGCTACAGCATTAATTCGGACAGCCCCACTGCCAACGCCGACAGCCTCTACCAGATCGATCTGGCCGATGGCAGCCACATTCGCATCGGCACCGTCACCTCATTCGGACAGGTCCGCATCGACGTCGAGGGCCTGGCCTTGGCGCCGGACGGAACGCTTTACGGCGTCGACGACGACGCCACCACGCTGTTTCCCATCAACACCAGCAACGGCACGGTCATCGGTTCACAGGAAGTAAACATCAGCGGCATTCCCAGTGGCGGCGGCAACGATTTCGGAATGACCTTCGCCTGTGACGGAGACCTCTACATCACGTCCATCAGGACCCAGTCGCTCTATCGTATGGCGCTGGACGGCACGGCTACGCTGGTCGGCACCGCGGGCAGCCTCGGCGCCAATATCGGCGCCATTGCCGCCTACGGTGACCCGGTACAGCTGTTCGGCCTGGGCAACGGCCTCGACGGCAACAACCAGGTCGATTCCCGAATGCTTTTCGCCATCGACCCGGATACCGGCCTGGCAACCGCCATCGGGACACTCGGGGCCAGCGCCCTGGACTACCACGAAGCCGGCCTGGCCTTCGATGAAGCCGGCATGTTGTGGGCCATCACGGACCGCCGTGCGGTCAACGGCGGGCCCTTCCCCAGCCAGTTGCTGCGCATCGATACCAGCGGTGACGGTTCCGATCTGGCCACAGCTGTTTCGACCACCAGCGAAGTCGGCTTCGAAAGCCTGGCGATCAGCCCACCGCGCGGCTGTTTCGACGGCGGGGGCGATGAAGAGACCGCCCGTTTCATGGTCACCAAGCGCTTCATGGACCGCAACAACCGCGACAGCGTGACGTTCAACCTCGCCTGTAACACCGGCCTGCCGCTGGAGCAGAACATCACGGTTAATCAGAACGGCGGGGTCTACCAGGACCCGGAGATCACCTTCGTTGTGGGGGATTTTGAAAGCGGCAGCCTGAATTGCGTGTTGAGCGAACAGGTGCCGACAGGCTACGAGGCAAGCTACAGTTGCGACGGCGAAACGAGCTGCTCGGCGGGCGCAGCATCGCCGCTCGATCCCTATTTTGTCGGGCCGTGCAGCTTTACCGGGGCGGAGCTCGGTGACGACAATGTTTGCTTCATCCGCAACTACGTTGCTCCGGTCAATGTCGACGTCACCAAGATCTGGATCGATGAGAATCCGGAGTTCCAGGGCCTCACCAATGCACAGATGGCCTGGGCCTGCGTCAATGCCCGCAGCAGCGGCGACGATCTGACGCTTGGCACCGAGGAAGGCTTTCTCGAGTTTCAGCTTGCCGAAGAGACCCTGCCCTTTGTGGTCTACCCCAACTTTGACGCCAGTCAGCCGACCGTCTGCACCGTGACTGAGGACCAGCCGGGCTTTTCCAGTGACATCAGCTCGGATGACAGCGACTGTCAGGGCCTGTTGGTGTCCCTGGGCGCCGGCAATGCCTGCACCATTACCAACACCCGTTTCTACGCGGGCATCCCGACGCTGGGTGAATACGGCAAGATGATTCTTGCGCTGCTCATGCTGTCGCTGGGGCTGCTCGCCGTTCGCCGCTACATGTAGGACGAAATGCAGGAGCGAGCCTGTGCTCGCGATGGGTCGCGGCCAATTACGTCCGCCTGCAGGTGCAAAGGCCGCGACCACAAGGTCGCTCCAACCTACAAACACTTTCCCAGCGATTGCGTTAGAATCAAGGCCGTTTTCTTCCACGGAGTAAGGCCATGGGTATCGGTGGAATCAGTGTTTGGCAGCTGATCATCCTGCTGGTCATCGTCGTTCTCGTTTTCGGCACCAAGCGTCTACGCAACATGGGCGGAGACCTGGGCGCCGCGATCAAGGGGTTCAGGAAGGGCATGGAGGACGTAAAGTCCGACGAGGAATCGGACGAATCCGGTAAGCTCGGCAATGAAGCCACCCCGTCACCCCAGGCCCAGACCGAGGCCGACGCCGAATTTCGCAAGAAAGAAGAAGAACTCTCGGAGACCGGCGACTCCAAAACTACGTAGTCCGCGCCGATGTTTGATGTCGGGTTCGCGGAGCTACTGCTCCTTTCCGTGATCGCCCTGCTTATCCTGGGACCGGAGCGCCTGCCCAAAATCGCCCGCACGCTCGGCGGGCTTTCTCGCAAGGCAAGAAGCAGCTGGCTCAGCCTCAAGCGCTCCATCGACGAGGAAATTCGCAAGCAGGACCTGAAGGAACCGGTGGACAAGGTACGCAAGGATTTTCGCTCCACCGTTGACGATTTCAAGTCTTCCGTTGACGAGGTCAAGAGCTCGGTGGGTAAGGCCGGTCGCCCCTTTGGCGCCACACCGTCCAGCCCGGATAAAGCCGAGCCGGATATGCCGGATGAAGCGCAAGCAAAGACGCCATCCGACGCGCAAGATCGCAAGCCCGATGTCCCATGAGCGCTGAAAACCCCGCCCCTGACGGCCGTGAAGATATTGACGACCGTGAACTGACCTTCATGGAGCACCTCGTGGAGCTACGCGGACGCCTGCTCAAGGCCTGCCTGGCGGTCCTGGTGGTGCTCGTGGTGCTGCTGCCGTTCTCGCGCCGGCTCTACTCGATGCTGTCGGCACCTTTGACGGCGCACCTGCCTGAGGGCAGCAGCATGATCGCCATCGACGTGGCCTCGCCGTTCCTGACGCCATTCAAGCTGGCGCTGTTGCTGGCGTTCATCATTGCCATCCCGGTCGTGCTTTACCAGCTTTGGGCTTTTGTCGCGCCGGCCCTCTACCGACATGAAAAGCGCCTCGCCCTTCCGCTGCTGCTTTCGGCCGTTGCCTTGTTCTACCTTGGCTGCGCCTTTGCCTATTTCGTCGTATTCCCGCTGGTGTTCGGCTTTTTCACCAGCGTGGCGCCCGAGGGCGTGTCGGTGATGACTGACATCAGCCGTTATCTCGATTTCGTCATGACGCTTTTCCTTGCCTTCGGCCTTACCTTCGAAGTACCGATTGCCACCATCATCCTGGTAGCGACTGGCGTGACGACGATCGAAAAGCTGTCGCGCATTCGTGGCTACGTGGTGGTGGGGGCATTCGCGCTCGGCATGCTGCTGACGCCGCCCGACATCATTTCCCAGACGCTGCTGGCCCTGCCCATGTGGCTCTTGTTCGAGTTCGGCCTGCTGATGTGCCGGGTGTTGCTGCCGGACAAGGTCAAGAAAGAAGAGGAAAAGGCACCCGAAGCGCCCTGACCGTCGCCGCAGCTACCGCTGGCAATGAACGGGATTTCAGGCCACGAGCTGATCATCCGGGCCCGCCGGCCCGGCTCCTGTACCGTCCTGCAGATCCCCGCCAAGTTCGAAGATCTCCGAATAAGCGCAATACTGCGTGCCGAACATCAATAGTTGGATAACAAGGACCGCCAGCAGCATCACGGCATACTGCAGCAGGCCCGGGCCGCCTGAAACCGCAGTCAGGCCAACCAGCAGGCCCACCACCAGCATCAGTGGAATAGACAACCCCGCCAGCACCAGGCCGAGCGTCAGGAACGGCAGCCAGTTGCGAACCAGGGCCTTGAGGCCGGTCGCGATGGCCGCGCCGATTGTCAATTTCCGGAACCACAGCAACGGCACCGCAAAATAGCCCAGCGTGCCGCTGACGGCGACACCAATCGCCACCGCGAGGAAAGCCCGTTGGATGACGGCGGGATCGAGGGCCAGAACGGCTTCCAGGTCTCCCTGTTCGAGACGGGCCAGGAGCTCCGGGTCGCGCAGTTCCTGAACGCCCGACAGCAGCCATGAGATGAGGATCACGGCGATCAGCCCGATCAAGCCGCCAAGCATGAAAAGCCGGGCGGCAACGCGACCGTCTGCGAATGGCGCAAACAGCACAACGGGTGACAATGGCACCCCGCGGCGAACCTGGTGAAAACACTGCAGCATGCCCGCGGACAGGATCGGGATGGCAAGGGCGATGATCAACCCCAGCACCGGTACCCGGGTCAGGCTCATGATGAACTGCACAATGATCGCCACGGTAAGCAGGCGCCATGCCTGCATGCGCAGCATCCTTGCCGCCGTCAACAACCAGGCGAGGCCCCTGGCGGCAGGGAGCACACGGAACGATCGGCCGGGTTTCTCGTTCATCGGGATGTTCAGCGGACCGCGGCGAAAGATTTGGCCTCGGCGCTCCATGCGGGAGCAGCATGGAGTGCGTCCATCAGCCTTTCAGGATTGTCGATGACGGACCACATGTTCAGGTGCTCACCATTCATGAAGCGCTCTTCGATGGCGTGCTGGAGGAAGCCGATGCAGCGGTCGTAATAACCGCGCGTATTGATCAGTGCCACCGGGCCGAGGAACTGGCCGAGCCTCTTGAGCGTCAGCACTTCAAACAGTTCCTCGAACGTCCCGGAGCCCCCGGGCAGGGCAATGACCGCGTGGGACCCCTCCAGCATTCGCTGCTTCCGCTCCGCCATGGTGCGCACGACATCCAGGCTGGGCAGAGACTTGTGCCCATGCTCAACGGTGTTGAGGAAATCCGGGATCACACCGTGCACATGTCCGCCGTTGGCAAGCGCTGCGTCCGCCATCGCCCGCATCAGGCCAACCCCGCCCCCACCGTATCGGATGTCGATGCCGGCGCCGCCGAGAATTTCGCCGACCACGGCGGCATCCCGGTAGTAATCCTCGTGCAACGCATTGCTGCTCGAGGCGTACACCGTGACGCATCGAATCGTCTTACCGCGTGATTGGCTTGGCTGGTCCATGGCGCCCCTCCGGAATAGGCTAATTGTAATACCATATGCACATGCCAACCCCTGTCTCCTTCGGCGTCATATTCGTCTGCATCGCCGTCCTTCTGTTGGGAAACGTTTCCCCAGCGCTGGCGTTGTGGCCGCTGGAAAGCGGCTTGTTCTATCCCTGGCAAGTGGTGACGTATTCACTGCTGCATGGCAGCTTCAGTCACCTGTTCTTCAACATGTTCGCGGTGTGGATGTTCGGCACGCCCCTGGAGCGCGCCTGGGGCACACAGCGATTTGCCGTGTTCTACACCACCTGTGTCGTGGGGGCGGCAGTCATGCAAATCCTGGTGCAGCAATTCGAGGGTGGCATCTATCCCACAATCGGGGCCTCGGGGGGCGTGTTCGGTCTGCTGCTGGCCTATGGTGTGATGTATCCGCGCAACAAGATTTTCCTGCTGTTTCTGCCCGTTCCCATCGAGGCGCGCTGGTTCGTGCTGATTTACGGGGCCGTGGAGCTGCTGTTCGGCGTCACGCGCACGATGCCAGGCATCGCGCACTTCGCGCACCTGGGTGGCATGCTGTTCGGCGCCATCCTGCTCTATCGCTGGGGCTGGCGCCCGAGGATGACCTGGCGCCGGTAGCGCGCGAGACTCCTTTTAATCCTCGAGGACAAACGTAACCTTGAGAATGGCGCGGTACTCGGTGATGTTGCCGTCGCTGTCGCAAATCACTTTTTCCCCTTCCACCCAGGCGCCACGAACGTTTTTGAGGGTCGATGCCGCCCGCCTGACTCCCTTTTTCACGGCGTCTTCAAAAGACTCCTTGGAAGAGGAGATGATTTCGGTGACTCGGGCTACGGACATATTGATTACTCCTTGTGCAATGAGAAACGTGCCCCGCGAAATGGCGAGGCTCCGGCTCCATCATAGGCCACGGCCTTTGCCAGTTCCAACCGCTTACCGGATAGCCGGGATCAGCCTAACTGGGATTCCCCCAAGGCGCGCGACCACGGCTCCAGCGAGCGCTTCCTGTATCCGGTATTCAATGGATCATTGCATCGTGTTCAATATCGCCAAAAAGATAGAATAGTAGGGACAAACTACTTAACGCAGGATACGCATGAACCAGACCTATCCCGTACCCACTGAATTCGAGGAACGTGCCTGGATCGACAGTCCCGAATACGACCGGGCCTACAAACAGTCGATCGACGACAACGAGGCGTTCTGGGCGAAAACCGCCGAGCGGCTCGACTGGGTGCGCT
>JBFHEJ010000111.1:0-7551 GCA_041584255.1 Lysobacterales bacterium | reverse complement strand
GCACAGCCGGCAGGCGCGAATTCGATCGGCAAGTTGTTCGAGGGTTTCCGTGGTCATGGTTTTTGAGCCCCGGACTGGCCCCGGGCCGGCGCCTACAGTATAAGATGCCGATGCCACATTCCCGCAGCCGTCAATCGGATTCCGACCTGGGCACCAGACCGCCCCAGAATCGCGCTTGGGTGCTGTTCATCCTGGTCATCGTTTATACCTTCAACTTCATCGACCGGCAGATCACCGGCATCCTGGCGGTACCCATCAAGGAAGACCTCGGCCTGAGCGATACCGAACTGGGCCTGATGGGCGGGCTGGCCTTTGCCCTGTTCTACACTGGCCTTGGCATTCCGGTGGCCATGTTGGCCGATCGCTTCAGCCGCACCTGGATCATGACCATCGCGCTGACCGTGTGGAGCGGGATGACGGCCGTGTGCGGACTGGCCAACAATTTCTGGCAGCTGTTCATGGCGCGGCTGGGGGTCGGTGTTGGGGAGGCCGGCGGAGTGGCGCCTGCGTATTCGCTGATCTCCGATTTTTTTCCGTCCCACCAACGGGCCAGGGCGCTGAGCATTTATTCCTTCGGAATTCCTATCGGCAGTGCGCTTGGCATCGTTTTCGGCGGTTACATCGCAACCCTGATCAACTGGCGCTACGCTTTCTTCATCGTCGGTATCGCCGGTGTGCTGCTGGCCCCCGTGTTTCGGCTGACCGTCCGCGAGCCAGAGCGGGGCCGGCTCGATCCGGCCAGCCAGATGCAGACCCGGCCGGCCCGCTTCGCTGACGTCATCCGGGTGCTGATGCAAAAGCGCTCGTTTTGGCTGCTGACACTCGGGGCAGCCTGCTCGTCGATGATCGGCTATGGCTGGTTCTTCTGGCTGCCGTCCTACCTGGTGCGCAGTTTCGGCATGGAGTTGCTGGACGCCTCGTTGTTTTTTGGCGCCATCCTGCTGTTTGGTGGGATCGCCGGGATCTGGGCCGGGGGATGGCTGGGTGACCGGCTGGGCGGGAAGCGTCGGGCCTGGTATGCATTGGTGCCCGGCTACGCGGCGCTGGGCACCCTGCCGTTGTTCTTCCTGGCCCTGCTGTCGCCCAGTCTGCCCATCGTGTTTTTCGCCCTGCTGGTTCCGGTCGGGCTGGGATTGACCTGGCTGGGCCCCGTGATCTCTGCTTTCCAGCACCTGGTGCGGCCGAACATGCGGGCCACCGCCTCGGCGGTGTTCCTGTTCATCAACAACCTGATCGGCATCGGTCTGGGCACATGGTTGATCGGCGCCTTGTCGGATGCCCTCAATGCCCGCTTCGGCGAAGAAGCGCTGCGCTATTCCATCCTGGCCGGCAGCATGCTGTACCTGGCGTCAGCGGCATTTTTCCTGGTTGGGGCACGACGCCTGGATGCCGACTGGGAAAAATAACCGACCGAATCAGGAATTGACTGGCACATGTAGCGCAGGCCAAAGCCGAGCTGATGAAAGACCCGAAGCGTCGAAATCAGGAGGCGCGGCCGCCGCGCGTGCCGACGGTCGAAGCCCGATCTCGCTCATCTAGATCCACCTTCTCCATTTGAAATACCCCAGGATGCCCCCCGCGGCGGCAAACATCAGGGCAACAACGACCCAGAAAGCGACTGGATTCTCCAGACCTGGCAGACCGGCCACGTTCATACCCATCAGCCCGGTGAAAAAGGCCAGCGGCAAGAACACCGCCGCGACGACGGACAGCACCAGCATCCGGGAATTCTGCTCGAAGGCGATGATGGACAGGGATTCTTCCTGGGCCACCAGGGCGCGTTCGCGCATCAGGTCCATTTCCTCGACAAAGTGGGTGATGCGGTTGGCCTGTTCCTGCAGCATGGCGGCCTCGTCGGCGCTGATCACCGGTCCCCGAACCCTGGACAGGCGGTCGATGGCTTCACGTTGCGGAGCCAGGTAGCGGCGCAGGCGGGCCGTCTTGCGCCTCAGTTCCGACAGCACGGCGCGAAACGTCAGCGCGCCCGAAGTATCGTCTTCGGCCGCGTCCAGTTCCTGGTCGATGGTATCCACGGTATGCCCGATTCGGTCGCCGAGCCGGTCGGTCAGGAACACCAGGAAAGATCCCGGACCGGTGGGTCCTTTGCCTTCATTCAATAAGGCCTGGATATCGCGTACCGACCTCAGGCGCCGCCTGCGCGTGCTGATAATGCGGTCCTTCTCTGTCCAGATGCGGACCGAGACCATGTCCTCGACCTCCTGGCCGGGATTGGTGTTAACGCCGCGCAAGACGGTCAGGATGCCACTTTCAGATTCCAACGTGCGGGGTCTGGACTCCTCGGACAGCAGCGCTTCCACAACATGCGGTTCCAGGTCGCTCCGCCGGCTGATCCAGTCACGGCCGCGGGGATGGGAAAAATCGAGGTGTACCCACACAACCCCGTCGTGGGCCTGGTCGAGATCCTCCCAGCCCAATGCCCGGCCGCCGCCGCGCCCATCGAGCAGATAGGCGCAAATCAGGCCGTCGTCGGAGTCAGCTGTGGCTTCGGGTGTCTGCATGTGGGCCTAGTCCTCCCGTTTGAGGTGAATTTCCAAAGGCCGCGCGCTGTCGAGGTGCACATCGCGCTGAGGGAATGCAATGACGATGTCGTTTTCATGGAACAGGCCGTCAATGCGCATGCGAATCTCGCTGCGAATCACACGCAGCTCGCGCTCCCCGCCGACGTCCGCCCAGAAGTAAGCGTCGAAAATCAAGGCGCTGTCGCCGAAGTCCTCGAACACGACGATGGGGGCCGGGTCCTTGAGAACTCCCGACTGGGCCTTGACGGCCTCTTCGATCAGTTGCGCCACCTGTCGGACGGGCGATCCGTAGGCGACGCCAACCCGCACGGTCGTGCGGATGTGCCTGTCCACCAGGGTCCAGTTAATCACCATGCGTTCGAGCATGTGGCTGTTGGGCACCAGCATGTGGACCCCATCGACCCGGCGGATTACCGTCGAGCGGTTGCCAATGCTCTCCACCACGCCCTTGTGGCTATCGATCTCGATAAAATCGCCGATCCGCACCGGGCGTTCCGACATCAGGATCCAGCCGCTGATCAGGTTGTTGATGATGTTCTGCGCGCCAAAGCCGACGCCGATGGCCACCGCGCCCGAAATGAAGGCCAGCGCCGTGATGGGAATGTTCAGCATCGCCAGCGCGGTGACGAACACCAGCACCAGTATGAAGTAAAACACCAGCCGCTGGATGGTCAGCACCGCGTTGGGATCCATCTTGTGCCTGGCCAGCTGCCGAGCCAGCAACTTCTGCAGCCAACGCCCCAGCACCAGCCCCGCCACCACCACCAGCAGAGCCAGCGCCAACTGGCTCACGGTGATCTCGGCGCCGCTCGAGAGCTTGATCAGCGGGTAGTACCAGATTTCGCGGAATTGGTCCAAGGGCTGCTCGCTAAGCCACCGTCGTGCCACGTTGAATACGATTCATAGTGTACTCGACCCGGCGCGCACTCAGATGCGCTCCTGCCACCCTTCAGCGGCGCAGAAGTACTCCAGTTTTGCCCGGTAGGACTTTCCGGCCACACCGGCTTGCCCAAGTTGTTCGTTGAGGAACGCCAGATAGGACTCCGAAATAAGGCTGATCGGGCGATGCCGCTCCAGCATGTGGATCAGTCCCCTCATGAAAACCAGATCGGGCAGTTCCAGGTACGGCCATGCCGTTTGCGAAGCGAATTGCATGGTCCGCTCGGCCGTGTCCAACTGACCGAGCCGCACGAGGGCCAGGGCGCCGGCAAGGTGGTCTTTGATTCCGGGCTCGGCCAATGCGCCGAGCAACTCGAGCGCCAATCGGTCCCTGCCGTGCGCCAGCGCGCGGAACGCCGCAAAGCGCAGGCTGGCGTCGTCCCACTTGATGACCTGTTCGAGACCGTTAAAGAACGCTGTCTCATCCGTACGCTGACCATAGCTCATGGCCAGCCCGAGAAACGGCCACAGCGAGGACTGTGGCGTCAGGGTCAGTATGGCGCGCGTGTGTTCCCCGGCAAGGTCTGCCGCCATGCCATCGGACCAGCATGCCGGTCTTGCGAGCAAATGACCGGTCACCGGGAAATTTCCGCGGCCACGCACGAACAGTGCATAGTAGTTGTCGGCGTATTCCAGGCTGAATCCGCCGACCCCATCCATCAGGAAGTAATTGGCCGGCTGGCTGAGCATCATCGCAAGGTTGATATCGTACTTTTCGACCTCTTCCCTGAGTACCTCCGGTGAGTTTTGGGCGCGCAGCAACTGCCGGTAGTGGTCAATGGGGTAGAGCACGTGGGTGCGGCCGTCGATATAGACTTTGGATTGCGGCGCAAGAGCATGAATCAGGTAACCGCCGATGCGGTATTGATTGAAGATGTTTCCCGCAAGCCCGGATTCACGGATATAGGCCACCACGTCTGCCGGGAACAGGTTCCTGGACTGCTTGTTTTCGAGCATGAATTCGCGCGCGGTGTAAACGGTGGTCCAAAGGGCGAGGGCAACAAAGGCCAGAATCGCGCTGCCAGTCACCAAGCGCGCTTTCCTGGTTTGGCCTGCTAGCCAGGAACGTACACCTGACTCAGAAACGACGTGGGCAAAAAGGCACAGAATGACGATTCCCGCGGGTGTCACCATGCGCGCCATTGACAGCCCCGCGTAGACCAGCACCAGGATGATGACCGTGTAGCCGACTCGGCGTTGCCGGAGGCACAACACCAGGGTCAATACCGTCAGCGCGGCCAGCAGGTAGGCTGCTGCCGAGTTGATGTACAGCAGCGCCGACTGGTATTCAGAAATGTAGCGCTTCCAGTCCGGGTCAAAAGCCAGGTTTTGAAGAACCGGGTGGGTGAAGCCGGGTCGAAGGGCCCCGACGGCCACCACCAACACGCCCCAACCCAGCCACTGAAGCCAGGCCGCGCGAGGGGTGCGTTCGCGCCATTGCACCATTGCCGCATCGACAAAGAGGCCAAAAAAAATGACGTAGCCCACGATCGGCGCGTGGTAGTTGGTCCAGAAACACATCAGCAGCACGACGGGCCACATGGTCCTGGACGAGATTTCATGGCCAGCCCGCCAGTAGAGCATCAAGGCCACGACCGAAAGTGAATAGGAAAGGAGCTCGGGTTGCACCATGGCCCTCAATTCGACCAGCGCCACGACCATCGGCAGTACGATGCAGTACACGAACACCGGCGCCCTGACCCGCCTCAGGTAGGTCAATACCAGCCCCAGGGTCAGTGCAAAAAACACCAGCTTGAACGCGTGGTATCCGCCATCCACCCCCAGCTGGGAAACGAACCAGTGCAGCGCCGCCTGGAACAGGATCGGTGGCGACAGCACCTCGCGTCCGAAAAAGGTGAAGCTGTAATGATCGATCCACGGGCTCAGACCGTTTTCGATCCAGTCCTTGCCCATCTGCAGGTGCCAGAAGCTGTCCGCGGTGACCGGATTCCTCAGGGCGGTGATGGCCAGGGCGAAAAAGCAGATCGTTGCCATCCCGCCAATCAGCAGCGATCTCTTCTGTTCGCTCCAGCTCAGCCAGTCTGCACCTGTGCTTTCCTGATTGCCGTTCAAGGCTGCTCCGTGCGCAATCGTCGATAGATGTTCAGTGAGGGGTATGAAAGTCCCGGAATAAAAAACTCGAGGTGGGCCATACCCAGTTGCATGGTTTCAGCAGGTTCAAAATGTTTTGTTTCATACAGCTCGAATCCTGCAAGGGCGACCACTTCCATGGTGTACCGGGCGACGGGCGATTGCCTGAGGACCAGAAAATCCATGGTGCCGAGAAACTCCAGATATCGCGCCCGGTCCGAACTCTTGGTATAGCGGAACTGCTGCCAGCCAAGTTCGCGCCCGGCAAAATAGGCCGACCACTCCTCGACCAGCACTCTCTTGGGGCCAGTCCCGACCGTTTGTCTCAACTGATTCAGAATTTGTTGCGGGTCGTTGGCGGGTGACTGACTGAGCGCAATGGCGGGCCGCACCAACAAGGTCGCACCGAGATTCCAGATCAATACCAGGCTCAAGAGTGGACCGATGACGTAGCGACGTGCCCGGTAAGCGGCGGCGCGTCTCGGCACGGTACTGACTGCACCGGCAACCATGGCCCACAGGTAGGGCAGTAAATACATGACTCGGGGCAGGTAAACCATGGTCTGATAAATCAGTATCACTCCGGCCGCCAGGGCGGCCAGCAGTCCCCACTCGCGGTTGAACAGCAGCGAGGTCACGGCGGCCACGAAGATCAACGGGTCGTGGGTGGCGAGGAGGTCGATCGGCGATGTCTTGATCACCGCTGCCATCGATTGCACCTCAAAAGCGGCCTGGATACTGAGCCAGTATTGCGACCAATGGGCAGCAGCGGGCAGGAGGCCCAACGCAAAACCCACGATGCCGCCCACGCCGAACAGGAGGCAAGGCCTGACGGCGGCTGCCCATGGCGCTTTCTGTGATCCCGCGTAGCTGTGGGCCAGGTAGTACAACTCCAACAGCACGAGTGGCATCAGGATGGCAGCACTCAGCCATAGCAACGGGGAGAATCCCGCCAGCATGCCGGCAATCAACAAGAGTCCCTGCGCCCATAGGGGGTAGGCCGCGCTCGTTGACCGCGCGTAGTATCCAGCATGCACCGAGGCAGGCCGCGAATGCCCAGCCGTCGACCCGCCCCCCCTGACGTTGTCGGCGAATACGGGGTCAAAGTGAAAGGCCAGGGCCAGCAAGAAAGCCGCCGGCGCGCGCGTGCCTCTGCATAGCAGCCAGCCCAACAGGCAGGTTGAAGCAATAATGCCCGACAGCACGGTCACGAGACGCGAGCCGAGACTCGACGGCGCGGTCAGGCGGTATGCCAGTTCCTGGATTAGGGTTGTTGGCCAGGACGTGCCAAGCTTCGCCATCTTCTCGTCGATCAGCCAGTTGATGCTCCAATCGGTGTTGGGGTGGAGCACCGTGCGGCCGATCTCGACGATCTGGACTTCATCCTGGTAGACCAGCGGTTGCTGCGTCAGCGTCAGGGCGTGTATCGAGAGGACAGCGATGCAGGCTATGCCCCAGGTGGTCCAGAGCGACTTCGGGTTCAAAAACCAGACGACCGGGGAGCCCGTGCTCATGGCGATCGCCAGGCTTGCCGGTCAGCAGCGGGCGAGCTGTTCAATTAATGGTCCTGTAGATTTGATAGCGCGGCATGCGGTCGGATTGGTCGATGATGCGGCCGATGTATTCCCCGATAATGCCCAGGGACACGAGGATCATGCCCGAAAAGAACGTGACGAGCACCGCCAGGGAAGTCCAACCCAGGGGAGAGGACTGGTAAATGAAATAACGCAGCGTGAAATACAGGGCCATCAGGATGGCAAGGGCGGCCAGAACCACGCCAGCCAGCACCACGCCTCTCAGCAGGAACTTTGAGTGGTTGATGAACAGATAGGAGGCAAGGCGCAACAAGCCTTTGAAGGAATAGGTGCTTTTCCCGATGGTTCGTTGATAGTGCGCAACAGTGACGTTGGTGATCTTGCGCAACGGGATGGCGTTGAACATCAATGCCGGCATGTACGGATAGATCCCTTCATACTGCGCG
>JBFHEJ010000110.1:0-7571 GCA_041584255.1 Lysobacterales bacterium | reverse complement strand
GCCGCGCTCGTCACCAAGCAGACCAGGACGGGCGGGCGTAACAACGCCGGTCGAATCACCACCCGGCATCGCGGTGGTGGCCACAAGCAGCGCTATCGTGTGATTGACTTCAAACGTGACAAGGACGGCATAGCCGGTCAAATCGAGCGAATCGAGTACGACCCGAATCGCAGCGCGCACATCGCCCTGGTTCTTTACAAGGACGGCGAGCGTCGTTACATCATCGCACCCAAGGGCTTGCGGTCCGGCGACCAGGTGGTCAGCGGCCGCGACGCAGCGATCAAGCCGGGCAACTGCCTTCCGCTACGCAATATCCCGGTCGGCTCCATGGTGCATTGCGTGGAAATGCAGCCCGGCAAGGGCGGCCAGATCGCCCGCAGCGCCGGGGCCTCGGCCCAGCTGGTGGCGCGTGAGGGGCAGTACGCCACCTTACGGCTGCGCTCTGGCGAGATGCGCAAGGTTCAGTCGCGCTGCCGGGCGACCATTGGTGAAGTGTCCAACTCGGAGCACAACCTGGAGAAGATCGGCAAGGCCGGCGCCACGCGTTGGCGTGGTGTACGCCCGACGGTACGCGGTGTGGCCATGAACCCGGTCGATCATCCGCATGGCGGCGGTGAGGGCAAGACCTCCGGCGGACGCCACCCGGTCACGCCGTGGGGCGTGCCGACCAAGGGTTACAAGACCCGCAAGAATCACAACACGGACAAGTACATCGTCCGTAAACGCTCAGGTAAGTAACCGGGCGAGTTTGAGGTAGGGCTATGCCACGTTCGATTAAAAAAGGACCTTTCGTCGACCACCATCTGATGAAGAAGGTGAGCGAATCGATTGCAACCAATAACAAGCGGCCGATCAAGACCTGGTCGCGGCGCTCGATGATCCTGCCGGAAATGGTGGGCCTGACCATCGCCGTGCATAACGGTCGCCAGCATGTGCCGATCCTGATCAACGACCAGATGATCGGACACAAGCTGGGTGAATTCGCGCCGACGCGGACCTTCCGGGCGCATTCCGGTGACCGTAGGACGGCATAAACATATTGGGTTATGGAAACTGACGTCATGCAAGCGACAGCACATTTGAAAAACGCGCGAATCTCGCCGCAAAAGGTACGACTGGTGGCCGATCAGGTTCGTGGACTACCGGTGGAAGAGGCCGAACAGGTCCTCGCCTTCAGCCCGAAGAAAGCTGCTCACCTGGTCAAGAAGGTGCTGCTTTCTGCGGTGGCCAATGCCGAGCACAACGACGGTGCCGATATTGACGAACTCAGCGTCAGCGCCATCCAGGTCAATGAGGGACCGACCATCAAGCGTGGCCGGGCCAGGGCGCGCGGGCGCGGCACCAGAATCCTGAAGCGCTGTTCGCACATCAGTGTGACCGTCGCTGACAACAAGACGGGACAATAGATATGGGTCAAAAGGTACATCCAATCGGAATTCGCCTCGGTATTGCCAAGGACTGGAATTCAACCTGGTACGCCGACAAGGAAGAGTTTGCCGACCAGCTCAAGTCGGATCTCGAAGTTCGGGAATTCCTGCAAGAGCGGCTGGCGCAGGCCGCAGTCAGCAGGATCCAGATCGAGCGTCCGGCCAAGTCTGCACGCATCACGATTCATACGGCGCGTCCGGGCATCGTGATCGGTAAGAAGGGCGAGGACATCGACCGGCTGCGGCGGGAAGTGACCGAGATCATGGGTGTGCCCACCCATATCACGGTCGCCGAGATTCGCAAGCCGGAACTGGACGCCAAGCTGGTGGCCGAGGGCGTGGCCCAGCAGTTGGAGCGCCGCATCATGTTTCGCCGCGCGATGAAGCGTGCAGTGGGTAATGCCATGCGCCTTGGCGCAGAGGGCATCAAGGTGTGTGTTTCCGGCCGTCTCAACGGCGCCGACATCGCGCGCAGCGAGTGGTATCGCGAAGGGCGCGTGCCCTTGCACACCCTGCGTGCAAACGTGGATTACGGGCTTTACGAAGCCAAGACCACCTATGGCGTCCTGGGCGTGAAAGTCTGGATTTACAAGGGCGAGGTTTTCGACTTGTACGCGCAGCCGGAGAGCGAGCAGCGCGGCAAGGCCGCCGCGAGCTAGGAGATCGCAATGCTTCAGCCTAAACGAACAAAGTACAGAAAGACGCAGAAGGGTCGCAACCGTGGCCTGGCCCACGTGGGCAACCGCGTGAGCTTCGGCGAATACGGCCTCAAGGCGACCACCCGCGGTTTCGTGACGGCTCGCCAGATTGAGGCTGCCCGTCGCGCCATTACGCGTTACGTCAAGCGTGGCGGAAAGCTGTGGATCCGCGTTTTCCCGGACAAGCCGGTTACCAAGAAGCCCGTGGAAGTTCGCATGGGTAAGGGTAAGGGCAATGTCGAGTACTGGGTGGCGCCGGTGCAGCCGGGCCGCGTGATGTACGAAATCCAGGGTGTGTCCGAGGAAGCGGCGCGTGAGGCGTTCCGCCTGGCGTCCGCCAAGCTTTCTGTCGGCACAACCTTTGTGAAGAGATCGGTGCAGTAATGGAAGCGCAGGAATTGAGAAGCAAGAACGAGGGTGAGCTGCGAAATGAGCTCGGCGAGCTCCTGAAGGAGCAGTTCAATCTGAGGATGCAGAAGGGCATGGGGCAGTTGACCAACTCGCACCAGCTGCGCCGCGTGCGCCGCGACATCGCGCGCGTGCGCACCATACTGCGCGAGAAAGAAGTCGCTTCAGCCCAAACTGACCACAAGACTGCACAGACAGCAGGTGAACAGTCATGACAACACAAAACAAGCGCACGAAAACCGGCCGGGTCATCAGCAACAAGGCTGACAAGTCCATTACTGTGCTGCTGGAAAGGCAGGTCAAGCATCCGCTTTATGGCAAATACATCAAGCGCTCGACCAAGGTGCACGTGCACGACGAGAACAACGAGTGTGGCGAAGGCGACATGGTCTCCATTGCCGAGTGCCGGCCGGTTTCAAAGACCAAGAGCTGGCGCGTGGTCGAAATTATCGAGCGCGGTCAGCAGGTTTAGGCCCGGATTGATTGGCGTTAACGATTAGCCGAGGAATACGAAGATGATTCAGATGCAGAGCGTACTGTCCGCCGCCGACAATTCCGGCGCCCGGCAGATTCAATGTATCAAGGTTCTGGGTGGCTCAAAGCGCCGTTACGCGCGCATCGGTGATGTCATCAAAGTAACCGTGAAAGACGCCATTCCGCGCGGCAAGGTGAAGAAGGGCGAAGTGTACAACGCGGTCGTGGTTCGGACCCGTTCCGGCGTGCGCCGCAACGACGGCTCTCGCATTCGCTTTGACAACAATGCGGCTGTGCTGCTGGACGGCAAGCACGAGCCCATCGGCACCCGAATCTTCGGGCCAGTGACGCGTGAATTGCGCTCAGAGCGCTTCATGAAGATCGTCTCGCTGGCGCCCGAGGTGCTGTAAGGCCCAAGGAGCAAAGAGAATGAAACGCATCAGGAAAGGCGACGAAGTCATCGTGACGACTGGCCGCAGTAAGGGCCAGCGGGGTCATGTGCTGCGCGTCCTTGACGACGAGCGCCTGCTGGTCGAAAACGTCAACATGGTGAAAAAGCACCAGAAGCCCAACCCGAGCGCTCAGCAGCCCGGCGGCATTGTCGACCGTGAAGGACCGATTCACGAGTCCAACGTTCGCCTGTTCAACCCAGCGACCGGCAAGGCAGATCGTGTAGGCGTGAAGACCCTGGAAG
The DNA here is from genome assembly GCA_041584255.1 of Lysobacterales bacterium. Classification (GTDB taxonomy): domain Bacteria; phylum Pseudomonadota; class Gammaproteobacteria; order Xanthomonadales; family SZUA-36; genus JAUIBE01. The sequence goes on along the minus strand of JBFHEJ010000110.1, from coordinate 3,870 downwards.
ACGGCCGCAAGGTGCGCGTGTACAAGTCCACCGGCGAAGTTGTGGACCTGGTTTAAGGATTCAGAACAATGGCAAGACTGCAGGAATTTTATAAAGAGACGGTAGTGCCGCAGCTGATGGAAAAATTCAGCTACAGCAACGTCATGGAAGTTCCGAAAGTGACCAAGGTCACGCTCAACATGGGCGTGGGCGAGGCCGCAACGGACAAGAAAGTGATGGAGAAGGCCGTCGGTGACATGACCGCGATCGCGGGTCAAAAGCCGATCGTGACGCTGTCGCGCAAGTCGGTGGCGTCATTCAAGATCCGCGATGGCTGGCCGGTGGGTTGCAAGGTCACGCTGCGCCGTGAGCGCATGTATGAGTTCATCGACCGCCTGGTGAACGTTGCGATCCCGCGCGTTCGTGATTTTCGCGGGCTGAACCGCAAGTCTTTCGACGGCCGAGGCAACTACTCCATGGGCGTCAAGGAACAGATCATGTTCCCGGAAATCGACTACGACAAGATCGACACGATTCGCGGCATGGACATCACCATTACAACCAATGCGAAATCCGATGAGGAAGCGCGGGCGCTGCTGGAGGCCTTCAACTTCCCCTTCAAAGAGAAGTAAAGAACAAGTAAGGAACAACCAGGGATAACACCATGGCAAAAGTATCAATGGTCAATCGCGAGAAGCGCCGCGCCAAGCTGGTCCGCAAGTACGCCGAAAAGCGTGCCCGGCTCAAGGCGATCGTTTCCAATCCGGATTCGAGCTTCGACGAACGCCAATCGGCAATGTTCGAGTTGCAGAAGCTGCCGCGGGATTCCAGCCCGGTGCGTCAGCGCAATCGTTGCGCGCTGTCCGGTCGTCCGCGCGGCTACTACCGCAAGTTCGGCCTGGGCCGTAACAAGCTGCGGGAAGCCGCCATGCGCGGCGACGTACCGGGCCTGAAGAAGGCCTCGTGGTAAGCAGGCAGGTTTGAGGAATACACGATGAGTATGAACGACCCGATTTCAGACATGCTGACGCGCATCCGTAATGCGCAGGGCGTGAACAAGGCCACGGTCAGCATGCCGGCTTCTAAAGTCAAGCTGGGCATCGCAGGTGTGCTCAAGGAAGAAGGTTTTATCAACGACTTCCGCGAGTACGAGGATGATGGCAAGCCAACCCTTGAAGTCACCCTTCGTTACATAGGTGGTCGTGGCGTCATTGAGAACATGAAGCGAGTGAGTCGCCCCGGTCTGCGCCAGTATCGCGGCAAGGACGATCTGCCGAAAATTCTGAACGGCCTGGGCGTCGCGGTCGTTAGTACTTCGAAAGGCATCATGACCGATGCCACAGCCCGCAAGGAAGGTCACGGCGGAGAAATCCTCTGCATCGTGACGTAGTGCGGCAGTGAATTTGGAGATTTGAGATGTCACGCATAGCCAAAGCCCCGCTCGAATTGCCCAAGGGCGTCGAGTTCAACCGCAGCGGTGAGCAGGTCCGGGTCAAGGGCCCCAAGGGCAACCTGGAGATCACGCTCAACCCGAAAGTGCGCGTCGAACAGGAAAACGGCACGGTCACGGTGCAGCCGCAGCAGGACTCCGACATGCCGATGGCAGGAACCATGCGCGCCCTGATTGGCAACATGGTGACCGGGGTTTCGGAAGGATTTGAGAAGCGCCTGGCCCTGGTCGGCGTAGGTTACCGTGCACAGATGCAGGGCAAGAAACTTTCGCTGACGCTGGGATTTTCACACCCGGTGGAGTACCAGGCCCCTGAGGGCATCGCCATCGAGACTCCGAGCCAGACAGAGATTGTGGTCAGCGGTTGCGACAAGCAGCGCGTTGGACAGGTGGCGGCCGAAATCCGCGCCTTCCGTCCGCCGGAACCCTACAAGGGCAAAGGCGTGCGGTATTCCGATGAGCGCGTGGTGCGCAAAGAAGCCAAGAAGGCTTAAACGGCCGCGGCACTGAGTTGAGGTAAACGAGGATGGACAAGAAGAAAGCAGCGCGAATCCGTCGGGCCACTAAGGCCAGGAAGCAGATGCGCAGGCTGGAAATGCCCCGACTGACGGTTCACCGCAGCGGCAGGCATATCTACGCCCAGGTGATTTCCGCTGATGGCGCAAAGGTCGTCGCCAGTGCGTCGACCGTGCAGAAAAATCTGCGTGAAGACAATGAATTAAAAGGCACCTGCAACAAGGCAGCCGCTGTCGCCGTCGGTAAGACGGTGGCGGAGCGGGCCCTGGCGGCCGGCGTTGAAACCGTGGCCTTCGATCGCTCGGGGTTCAAATACCACGGCCGGATCAAGGCATTGGCGGATGCCGCGCGCGAGGGTGGACTGAAGTTTTAGGCACGTGATGACCGGGGTCGTAGGCTCCGGACGAACAGGAAACAAAGATGGCGAATATGGACAGAGACAATGGCGACGGCATGCTCGAAAAGCTGGTCGCCGTCAACCGCGTGGCCAAGGTGGTCAAAGGTGGCCGTATTTTCGGCTTTACTGCGCTCAGTGTAGTGGGCGACGGCAATGGCAAGGTCGGCTTCGGCTATGGCAAGGCGCGGGAAGTCCCGGTCGCCATCCAGAAGTCGATGGAAAAGGCCCGTAAGAACATGATCGTGGTCGACCTGCGTGAAGGCACCTTGTGGCACGCCGTCAAGGCCCGTCATGCAGGCTCGCGCATCTACATGCAGCCAGCCTCGGAAGGTACCGGCGTCATCGCCGGCGGTCCGATGCGTGCCGTTTGCGAAGCTGTGGGTATTCGTAATGTCCTGGCCAAGAGCGTGGGTTCGAACAATCCGATCAACCTGGTGCGGGCCACGATCAAGGGCCTGCTGGCCATGCAAAGCCCGCAGTCCGTGGCCACCAAGCGGGGCAAGTCGCTTGATGACATCATGGCCAACGTCGGGTAAAGGTGCGAAATGGCTAAGAAAAAACAAATCAAGGTTACGCTGACGCGTTCTCCCTTTGGCAGAAAGCCCGATCATCGTGAATGCATTCGCGGGCTTGGCCTGAAGCGCACCAATCAAACGGTGACGCTTGAAGACACGCCTTCAGTGCGGGGCATGATCCGCAAGATCGACTACATGGTCAGCGTGGAAAAAGCCTGAGGTATGGGTGCCGGAATTCGGGAAATACTGAGATGAAACTGAACACATTAGCGCCCGCTGAGGGCTCAAAGAAAAGTCGCAAGCGCGTCGGCCGTGGTGCCGGCTCCGGGCTTGGCAAGACTGCCGGGCGCGGTCACAAGGGTCAAAAGTCGCGTTCGGGCGGCTTGCACAAAGTCGGTTTCGAGGGTGGCCAGATGCCGCTGCAGCGACGCCTGCCAAAGCGAGGTTTTGCTTCGCGCACGGCACGCTACAACACCGAAATTCGCCTTTACCAGTTGCAGGCCATGAGGTCCGAGGTCATCGACCTCGAAACGTTGCGATCGGAAGGCGTGATTGGCCATGACATTCGCAATGTCAAAGTGATCAACACCGGCAACATCGAGCGCGCCGTGACCCTCAAAGGACTCGGTGTGACCAAGGGCGCCAAGGCGTCGATTGAAGCTGCCGGAGGCAAGGTCGAATAATGTCGCGTTCCCCTTCACAAATGGCGGAAACGCTGAGCGGGCTGGGTCGGCTGACCGAGCTCCGTCAGCGCCTGCTGTTCGTGTTTGCGGCGCTGATCATCTACCGCATCGGCACGTTCATCCCGGTGCCTGGGGTGAATCCTGCCGCTCTGTTGCAGTTCATGAACTCTCAGCAGGGCACCATTGTGGACGTGTTCAACCTGTTCACGGGTGGAGCGCTGGAACGCTTTTCGCTGTTCGCGCTGGGCGTGATGCCGTATATCACCTCCTCGATCATCATGCAGTTGATGTCGAGTGCGGTGCCACAGCTCGCGCAGCTTAAAAAGGAAG
>JBFHEJ010000109.1:0-7591 GCA_041584255.1 Lysobacterales bacterium | reverse complement strand
CCTACGAGGAATTTCACAACTACAGCGATCAAGACGCCCGGCTGAAAGAAGCGTTTGTCGAGCAGGCGGTATCCGACAGCGGTGCCGATACGGTGTGGGACATCGGCTGCAACACGGGACGCTTCTCGCGCATCGCGGCCCGCCATGCACGATCGGTGCTGGCGATGGACCAGGACCACTTCGCCGTCGAGCGGCTTTATCGCGAACTCGGTAACAGGACCGGAGATGCGGATGCGCAGTCCATCCTGACGCTGGTCCAGGATATTGCCGATCCTTCACCCAACTGGGGCTGGCGCAATCGAGAGCGCAGCGAGCTTGGCGCCCGCGCAAAGCCGGACCTCGTCCTGTGCCTCGCCCTGGTTCATCACGTGGTGATTTCGGCCCACATACCGCTGCCGGAATTTATCGACTGGCTGGCCGGCCTGATGGACCAGGTGGTCATCGAATTCGTTTCGCGTGACGACGACAAGGTGCAGGCCCTGCTCAGAAACAAGCGGGACAGCTATTCCGATTATGGCCGCGAGCCACTCGAGGCGGCGCTCCGCCACCACTACGAAATCGTCCGCCAGCAGCCGCTGGAATCGGGGAAGCGGTTCTTGTACTGGTGCCGTCGGGCCTAGTCGCCCGGCTCAGAAACTTCGTTTGCTGAAACGCGGATGGTCTTGACCAGCGCGGCCGCGCGCCAGTCCGGATCATCCGCCGAGTAGTACGCCTCCGCGAACAGGATCGAAACAAAATTCCTGCCGGCGGTGACCGCGTCAGGGCGCAGCGGAATGGAGACGTCCTGCCAGAAATCCTGGCCTGGGTGTAGCGGTGCAGACTGACCGGCTTTCTGGCCGTTCACTTCGACTGAAAACGTCTGCTTTTCAATACCCCTGGCAAGGTGCAGCGTCAGCTCCAGGGTCATGTTGTCTGCAACCTGCGGTACGTCGATGAGGAATGCCAGTTGCCGACCCTTGACCCACGAACCCACCGCCTCGGGCTCCAGTTTGTTGAAGATGGCCCCCAGCATGAATTGGCGGGCCGTGGAGTAGTTCACGGGATCGTATGCCCCGGGAATCTCCCGGTATACGCGGATGTCGGTGACCTTCCACCGGCCGGGGTCGTTGGCCGGGCCATCGACCTCGTAAACCGAGTGAGGGACCGGAGCCTCATTCCACAGCCGGGAGATAGAGTAGGGCGAAAACAGCCGCTTGCGCGGCAGCTCTGTCCGGAGGTCGAACACCGAGAGTTGCTCGGCCTCGATGCCCACCAGCGCCAGCGCGGTAGGGGCGATGTCCACCAGAGAGGTGGGCAGGTCGCTGTATCGCAACGGTGCGCGGCTGTCGCGCTCCTTGATCAGGAAGGCGGGCCGCGCCGAGCCCTGCAGCCCCTCGTACAGGCTGCTGTTGAGGGGCGGACCGGAGAGGTCGTCTGGTGCGATGTTGTGGCCATGGTCGCCTGAAATCACCATCGCCGTCTGGTCGTAGATGCCGGCCTCATCGAGCCGCGCGAGCAGGGCGGCGATATCGCCGAGCACGCAGTAGGCCTGGTCCACGTAATGTTCACGAAGATGTTCCAGCCCGCGCTGCAACTGGCAGTCGCGGTCCCAGCGCGCAGGAATATGGGTGCCGACGAAATGATGCCACTTGTACACCGGGCGGTCGTCGATCAGGTGCATATTCTCGGTCCACTCACGAATGACAGGGTCGGGCCATGGCGAGGAGCCGTCCAGTGTGGTGTCAGCCAGGAACCAGTAACCCTCGTCGTAGATCTTTTCCTTCAGGTACATCGGGCTGAGACGAAAAAGGCTGAGGTCGGCGATCAGCCGCAGGGAGTACATGGCATCGGTGCTCGGCTCGCGTTTCAGGGCGCGGGCCTTCATGTCACCGAACGGCCGAGGGTGGCAGGAATCGGCTTCCTCGAGGCAGACAATGGGTGAGATCGGGACATAGTCCAGCCGGTACCCGTGGTGCGCCAGCATTCGTGGATACGACCAATCCTCGAACCGGGGTGCGACCAGGCGTTGAGAATAGCCTTCGCGGAGGTCGTAGGGCGCACCGATCAGCATGGTGTAAAGCGCGGGGGCGGTGCCCTGGTAGAGACCGACATGATTGGTGTACAGCGTGAATCCTCTGAACCGCTCGGCGAGGTCGGGGTTGGTTTCCAGGACCTCGCGAACCACATCACCCTGGAAGCCGTCGGGCAAGAGATGAATGAGGTTGCCGCGGGTGGAAAAGGCGAACACCTCGGGATCGATTTCCGCAGCATCGACGTCCCGCCCGGAGTGCGATTCCAGCAGGGCCGGCAGAAGCAGCGCGAGAAAGGAAAGCACAGGCAGCGAGGGCAGCCATGCCGGCATGGTCCTCAATCTGAGGGTGGCGAGGAACAGCACGAGCGGCAACAGCAACCAGCCGATCCACTCGGCCCAGAACAGCCAGCCTTCTGCACGCAGGTCCATGGTTGCGCCATTGAACGCGCCGTAGTCGAACAAACCGTGGACCAGATTGCCCTGGAGCGCAGCGGCGATTGCCACGGTCACCAGCACGCGATTGAGCCACCAGCGGGTTCGGTCACCGCCAATGGCGGCCAGGAACAGCGTGGTTGCGGTCAGGGCGATTGCCACGAGAGCGCCGCCGCCGGCGATGGCCGCCATGCTGATGGCGAGTTCATTCAGGTTGTTCAGCGCGACAAACAGCGGTGTCGCAAAGGCGATTCCGAACCAGGGGGCCAGGTGGCACAGCAGCGTGCTGCGCCATCGATCCTTGCGGTCGTTGGCGTTGTCCTTCATTTCAAAGCTGTAAACTCAGCCACAGTCCGACATTCAGGCCGGGCGCGTCGATACCGGAACCGTGGTCCCGGTAATCATTGTCGCCGATATTCTCCAGCCTGAATCCCACTTCGAGTTGCTCGGTGGCTTGCCAACTGGCCAGCAGGTTCAGTGTGCCCCAGCCAGCCGTGCCGCGCGGATTGATGCGCGGATCGCCCACATCCCTCGGGCTCAGGCGGTCCTGGTTCCCTGCGAACACCACGAAGGGCTCCAGCCGAAGGTCTTCACGAGGATTCCACACCAGGCCCAGGCGGCCGTTGAGCGGCGGAATGCGGTCGCCCGCGACCGTCTGGCCATCGGGGTCCGTCTCTTCTCCGCGCATGGCATTGATCACGCCGTACACTTCGAAACCGGCCCACAGATATCCCCGGATTCCGGACTCGATCCCGTACAACCCGGCACTGTTGATGTTGTCGCTCTGCACGACGATGCGGCCGTTTTCGGTGACCTCGCCGGTTTCGCGGGAACCGATTTTGTCCTGGTAGTCGGAGTAAAAAAAGTAGATTTCGGCCTGCCAGACTTCGCCGCGTGTTTTGAACCCGACGTCGTAGCCCCACAGCGTCTCCGGTCCAAGATCAGGGTTGGGGATGTTGAACCGGTTGCCCGGCCGTGGGCCCAGCGTTCCCAGGTCGAAAATATTGGGCGGCCGAAAACCGCGCCCGACGTTGGCGACGAAGTTGAGGCGATCGGTCAGTGACCATTCCAGGTGCAAATCACCGGTCAAGTCATCGGGCGACAGATCGGCGGCGGGCGATTGCCCGGCAGCCGGCAGGGAAATATCGAATCGACTGTAGCGCAGCCCGCCGTGCAGGCTCAGCGCATCGCGACGCCAGCCCAGTGATGCATAGATTGCCGCACTGTCCATGGTGGAACCGTCGGGAAAGCGCCCGCGCACGTCAACGGCCTGGCCGGACCTGATGTCGGTGACGGTTCGGCTGCTGTCGATGGTGTCGGTGTAGTACTCGGCGCCCCAGGTCAGCCCGCCTTCGCCGCCGCCGAAAGCCAGATCGGTGAACAACTGCAGGGTGACGCCGTCGAGGGTGCTGCGATTCTTCTCAGTGTCGACTTCGTTCGAACCAAAGTCCTGGATGGTACGGTCATCGTCGATGACCTGGCGCGCGATATTGACCTCAATCCGCGACAGCCAGCTGGCTTCGACATCGCTGCGGTATCTCGCGTGCATGAAACTGCGGCTGTTCGGTTCGAACTCGTACTGTTGGGCGCTGGGTTCGGTTTGCCCGAAACCGGGCACCAGTTCGTCGATGCGCGGCGTCGAAGGCTGCTCCATATACTGCGCGGAAAACATCAGCTCGCCGGAGCCCAGTGCTTCCAGCCACTTGAAATCACCTCCCTGCGCGTCGTACGCGGTGGGTCGGATGGTTTCGCCGCCGCCGGTTTTTCGATGGCCATGATCGCGCCAGGTGACGCCGCCCGAGAGACTGCGCCTGTCGTTCCCTGCTACAGCTTCGGCCCGGCCCACCAGGGAGTCGTCAGCGGACGACCAACTGGCGTAGAGCCGTCCCTCGCCCTGCCATTCCGGCCCCTCGAACCGCGTCTCCGGCGAAAGAAACTGAACGACGCCGCCCATGGCGTCAGCGCCGTACAGCGTGGGCGCCGTGCCCCTGACCAATTCCACGCGATCAGTGTTGAAAGGATCCACCAGGCCAATGTACTGGTTGGGGGCGTCGCGAAAAAACCCGTTGTTCAGACGCATGCCATCGACCAGGTGAAGGACCTGCGATCCCTTGAGCCCGCGGACAATGGGAATGCCCTGGCCCGGCGTCGTCTGTTGAAAAAAGGCGCCGGGCTCGTTACGCAGCACTTCGGATATGACCTGCGGCGCGATTTCCCGGATGCGCCTGGCGTCGACCACCGTGACGGCTTCGGAGACGTCGTAGATGGACTGCTCCTGGCGGGTAGCGGTGACCTGGACCGTTTCCATCGGCCGGCTGCCGACCAAATCGGCGTCAGCCGCGTCGTCATCCGCTCCGGCCGGGGCCACGCCGGTAAACGCCAGCAGCGCCAAACACAGGAGAATGAGGGGCGACAAAGCCCCCCGGTATACAGCACGCAAGGTGGCTACTCCCTGCCAGGCGTCCAGGGTACGCCGGTGCGATCCAGGGTGTTGCGCAGGGCCGGCAGTCGCTGATCGTTTATCTCGGAAAGTTCGGCCTGGATTGGATCGAAAGCGAGTCCGGCAATTTCCAGCGCACGACGGTGCGTGGGTGTCGGACCATAGGTGGAAAAGGCGGTGCCATAGAAGGCAACCTCCAGCCGGCGCGTGACGGGCACCGGACCGCCCTCGTTGAACAGCTGCCGGTTGGGGTCTCCGGCGATGGCCAACTGCAGGTCAAGTAAATCCTGGCGGATGGCATCGGCCTGCTCGCGCAGCGATTCGCCGGCACGGGAGCGCAGCAATGCGGACTTGATGGCGTCGATCTCGATCAGCAACTCGGCGATGGCGCTTTCCGCGCCTTTGACCTCGCGCCGCAGATTGTCGAGCTGCAGCGCGAAGGCCACCACGACTTCAGGATCAGCGCCCTCCAGCCCGCGCTGTTGCAGGGGCACGACGGCAAAGCCGTGCTGCTGTCCCAGGTCCGTCGTTTCGCCGTTTACACGCGTCGTCATCGAAACCGTGTATTCCCCCGGTCGGACCAGCGGCCCAAGGGTGCTGATCCAGTTGGGTTCTTCCGGCTCCCGTTGCCACGGGGAGGTTTCTGGATAGCGAAGATCCCAGGCGACACGGTGGAATCCGGCCGTGGCAGGACCCTCGATGCGCCGTACCAGCTGACCCTCGGAATCGTGGATGGTGAAAACAACGGCCGGCTCGTCTTCGTGGTCCTCCGCCCGGATGACGTCCCATCCCGGATGTGGGGTATCACCACCTTCGGCTGCAATCTCTTTCTCGCGTTCGCGCCGCGCGTCCCTGGCCTTCTTGAGTCCTTCGGCGAGGTAGTAGGTGAATACCGCGCCAAACGGCGGGTTGGGCGCCACGAAATAGCCGTCACCCTGGGAACTCTTGTTGCCCGGTTCGGAATCGCCGAGCGGCAGACGCGGCAGATACCACCAGGCATCGCGCACCGGGAACATCAGATTGCCCGTTTCGAGCTGCTCCCGGGTGATTGCCCGCAGCGGTGTGTAGTCATCGAGTATCCAGAAGCCGCGGCCGAAAGTGGCACCCACGAGGTCGTTTTCCCGGGTCTGAATCATCAGGTCGCGGAACGGAATGGTCGGGGCCGCTCCGGAAAGCTTGGTCCAGCGCTGACCGCCGTCAATGGTGAAGAACACGCCGAATTCGGTGCCGGCAAACAGCAAGTTTGGATTGACGTGGTCCTGCACCACGCGCCAGACGACATGGCGATCGGGCAGGGTGTCGCTGATCCGTTCCCAGGCGCCTCCGCGGTTGGTGCTCTTGTAGATGTAGGGCTGAAAGTCGCCGGACTTGTGGTCGTCGACCACCACGTAAACCGTGTTGGGGTCGTGCAGGTCGGCCTTGATGTCGTTGACAAAGAAGTGGTCGGCAACACCGGGCAGGCGGTCGATGGACCGCCAGCTCTCGCCACCGTCCTGGGTGACCTGGATGCGCCCGTCGTCGGTCCCGGCATAGATCAGGCCTTCTGCGAGCGGGGATTCCGAAAGCGACGTGACGGTGCCGAACATGGACATGGCGTAGAGGTCCCAGCCCTCGTCATAGCTGTGAACCCGATCCATCATCGGCTGGCGCAGGCGGTCGATACCGTGAGACAGGTCGCCGCTGACCGGGCGCCAGCTGTCGCCGCGGTCATCACTGCGCCACACTCGCTGGCTGGCGTGATACAGCCTCGCCGGGTCATGCGGACTGATCAGTATCGGGGCGTCCCAGTTCCAGCGCTCGAGGTCCTCGCCGGCTTCCGGCTGGGGCTGGATATAGATGATTTCGCCGCTCTTGCGATCGAAGCGCACCAGGTTGCCCTGCTGCCACTGTGAATAAACGATGTCCGGGTTGGTGGGATCGACCGCGGGCTGGTGGCCGTCGCCAAAAAGGGTAATGAACCAGTCGCTGTTGCGGATGCCGTGAATGTTGTCGGTGCGGGACGGTCCGCCCTGGGTGTTGTTGTCCTGCGTGCCGCCGTAGACGTTGTAGAACGGCTCGTCGTAGTCGACCGCCACTTTGTAAAACTGGGTGACCGGCAGGTTGGCCATGAAACGGTAGGTCTTGCCGTTGTCCCAGGTTTCGTAGAGTCCACCGTCGGTGCCCATCAGGTGATGGTCAGGGTGATCCGGGTCGAAGGCCATGGCGTGGTGGTCACCGTGCTTGGCGCCATGGTCCTGCGGTTCGAACGTCGTGCCGCCGTCGTCGCTGATGTGCAGCGTCGCGTCCATATGGAAAATGCGATCGAAGCGGTGTGGGTCGGCGAAAATTTCCTGGTAGTAATGCGGGCCGGTCGCGCCGGCCACGTATTCGCTGCGCTGCTCCCAGCTTTCACCGCCATCGGTCGAACGCCAGAACCCGCCGGTGCGGCGACCGAGTTCAATACCGGCGTAGACCACATCCGGGTCGATCGGCGACACCGCCAGCCCGATCTTGCCCATGTCTTCGCCTGCTGCCTCCCCCTCTTCCTCACTGGGCAGGCCCTTGCTCAGTTCACGCCAGGTCTCGCCGCCGTCGGTGGACTTGTGGATTCCTGATTCCGGCCCGGTGTTCATCAGCGCTGCGACATTGCGGTACCGCTGGTGCGTGCTGGCGTACAGCACATCCGGGTTGCGCGGGTCGAAGTGGACTTCATTGACGCCGGTGTAGGG
>JBFHEJ010000108.1:0-7631 GCA_041584255.1 Lysobacterales bacterium | reverse complement strand
TCGGCCGGGTTGGCGTCGCTGAACAGTTTGTCCACCGCAAACGTGGCACGCGCCTCGGGTTCGCCGTCAACCATTTCCGGGGTCAGCAGCCGGCCTTCGTTGCTGTAGCTGAAGGCATTGCCGTAGTCGACCTGGGTGCCGAACTGGCCGCCCTCGCTCTCAACTCCGACCGAATGGTTGCTCTCGCCCGCCGTCGTTGCCGTGGTGTACTGGAGTTCCACCACGCCGCCGTTCTCATGGAGGATCATCTCCATTTCAACGGGGGAATTCCCACGAAAATGCTGGATCTGGTAAAAACCCACCACGAATTCCCGGTTGGGCGGAGCGCCCAGCGTCTGGTAGCGAATGGTGCCGCCGTTGTTGGGGTTCAGGTCTTCCCAGAAGCCCGCCACCATATTGTCCACCCCGCCGGCGGTCGGAATCGGGTCGCCGCTGCAGCAGCCGCTGCTCGATCCCGGGTTGAAGGTCACGAAGCCGTTGGAGGAAATATAGGCCTGGGTGTAAAACTCGCCGTAGAAGCGGAAAGCAAAACCAATCGGTATCGCGGCGGAGACCTCGTCGTCGCCCAGCACGACCTCTGTGCCGCTGACCGACACATCACGCAGGTTGTACGCCGTATCGCTAACCTGGTAATTGGAATCTTCGATTCCCGCCCACGCCGACGGGATCGCCAGGCAAATGGCCGTCAATGCCGCGATTGTTCTCATGGTCACCACTCCGAAAAACTGTCCACCGGCTTGCGCCCCGGTCTTCTATCCGCGGCATAATACCGCATGACCGCAAGGCCGTCTCACCTGCCCCCGCTGGACCTGGGCAAGGGCATCACGCGCATCGACACCGGGCTCAGCCGGCCCGGCATGGCCGCCTGTTACCTGTTGCACCACGATGGCCGTGCGGCGGTGATCGACAGCGGCACGGGGCACTCCGTCCCGCATATCCTCGAGGTGATCGATCAGTGCGGGCTGGCGCCCGAGGCGGTCGAATATGTCATTCCAACCCATATTCATCTCGACCACGCCGGTGGCGCCGGCGAGTTGATGCGTCGCCTGCCCGGCGCCAGAATGATCGTGCATCCGTTTGGCGCCAAGCACATGATCAACCCGGAGCGGATTTCCCAGGCCGCCATCGCGGTCTACGGTGAGGCGCTGTTCAGGGCGCACTACCACGAGATCGTCCCGGTCCCGCCTGAACGCGTGATCGAGGCGCCCGACGGCTTCGAAATCGAGCTGGCGGGGCGCCCGCTGAGGTTTCTCGACACCCCCGGCCATGCCGGCCATCATTTTTGCGTCTGGGATGAACAAAGCCGCGGATTCTTCACCGGCGATACATTCGGCATTTCCTACCGCGAAACCGACGTCAACGGTCGGGCCCTGGTGTTCCCAACCACCACGCCGGTGCAGTTCAAGCCCGAGGCGTGGATGGATTCACTCGAGAAACTCGAATCCCATGCGCCCGAGAAAATGTACCTCACGCATTTCGGACGCGTGGACGAAGTGCCGCGACTGATGTCGGACCTCCGAGAGGGCATCCGCGTGCATCATCGGATTGCCGCGGAAACCCGTGGCACGGCCGACCCCGAAAGCGAAATCCGCGCGCGCCTCTGGGCCTGGTACCTGGCGCACTTCCGGGCGCACGGCATCGACTGGGGAGAAAAGGATGTGATGTCCCTGCTGGCCATGGACCTGGAGCTCAACACCCAGGGTCTGCTGGCCTGGCAGGCGCGCCAGGAACGGGGATCCGGTTCAGCTCTCAGATAACCCGATCCGGCGGTTGGCAGAGACCATCGTCTCGGTCCAGGCATCCTCGTCATTCTCCAGCACAGCGCGTTGCAGTTCGTCCAGGACCGAGCGGAAGTGCGACAGCACCTCAGCCGTGCGCGCATTGCCCTGCTGGATCTCGAAGTAAAGATGTGGGTTTTCCGAAACCACCTGGGCCGCCACCCTGAGCTGGGCGTCGAAGGTGCTGGAAGAAATGCGGCGCAGCAGGGGAACCGCCTCGCCACTCCTCGCCAGCGTGCCGGCAAACGCCACGTTGAGCATGTGTGAGAGACCGAGCACCCACGCCATGACTTCGTCGTGCTCGTCGAGACTGAGGTCGACACATTCCGCCGCAGTGTGGGCAAACAAGGCACGGGCTTCGGCCTGGGCATGCGGGTTACCAACATCGACGAACAGGATGTGCCGGCCCGACAGCCCGATATCACCGGGACCGAACATGGGGTGTACCGAACATACCCTGCAACCGGCAGCCGCCAGCGCCTCCAGTCCGCTTCTCATGGGGCTCTTGAGCGATCCAATGTCAAAAATCAGGCCCGGAGGGTTCAGTTCAGCCAGGCGGTGCAGGATGTCGTTGCTCGGCCGCAAGGTGACCGCGATCACGATTAGGTCATAGTCCGCGGCGTGCGCCTGCCAGTCATCCACCCGCCTGAACTCGCCGGGTTCTTTCGCGATGTCTGCGACATCGACATCGAAGTCCATCATGTCGAGAAAGCGCGCCATCCAGCGGCCCATGCGCCCCATACCGCCGATTACGAGTGCTTTTTGTCCCGAGCCGTGATCAGAGCTGACCAGTTTGTGCGTTTCCTGGTTTTCCAGTGAGTAATGGATCAGGGTTTCGAGGATGTCGCGCGCGAGTCGTTGCGAAAGCCCCAGTTCGGCCGCCCGCACGGTGCCACGCTCGATGATCTCGGCCTCTCGCTCGTAATGCCGCAGCGGCGCCGACGTCCGCAACTTGTGTTCGCTGATCGCGGTGACGATCGCCTGGCGTTCGGCGGCGAGGTCGATAATGCTGTCATCGATGGCGTCGAGGCGTTTCCTCAGCTCCGCCAATTCAGCGGTCGTGATGTCTTTCTCGGGCATCGGATGAATCTACCCGATTGGTGGCGGCAGGCCAATTCCGGGCCCACAAAAAAACGGCCCCTTGCGGGGCCGTTCTCCCGTGCCAATTTACGTTTCGCACATGGACGTGCGAACGGGCGAAGCCCGCGAGCCTTTGAAAACCGCGATTTTCAAAGGCTCGATGCGAGCGGGGCAGGACGCCCCGTCTCGCTCATTGGTCTAGTCCGTTTCAAACACGACTCGTGCGTACCAGAACTGGCCCGGAATCGGGTAAACCGTGCCGTCCATGGTGTTCAGGTCGCAAGAGAAGCAGTACGGAATGTCCTCGTCGAAGAGGTTGTCCACGCCGAGCGAGAAACTCCAGTTGCCGTCACCGGCCGTGAGGTCCGACGGCGCCCAGGTGAACTGGACATCGGTCCACAGGGTGCTGCCAATCTCGTTGGTTCCGCCGGTCGGGTTGCTGCAAAGTTCAGAGAACCCGAAGTCCGCCACGAGTCCGACGCACTGCTCGGTGATGCTGGAGAGGTAGCGCAGGCCCAGGTGACCCGACCAGTCGCTCATGGTCCAGTCGAGGTTGACCGTGGACTTCCATTCGAAGAACGCGCGCTCCGGCGATCCGAGCTCGGTGCCCTCACGCGAGAAGCGCAGATCGCCGCTCGGTGTGGTCACGATCTCAGTGTAGTCGGACAGGTGCGAATTGAGCCATTGCAGACGGAACTGGCCGTAATCGGTGTCCGCAAACAGCGTTTCGAACTTCCAGTCCCAACCCGAGGTTTCGATACCACCGATATTCAGCAACACGCCGTCGATGCGGGTGATCGTTCCGGTGCCAACACGGGTGATGTTGTTACAGAAGAACGGATCGAGCGTCTGCACGCACAGGTCCAGGACATCCTGGGCGTCCGGCGGCTGAATGGCGTCGTCGATCTCGATGTCGTAATAGTTCACCTCCAGCAACATGCTCTCGACCGCATTGGAATTATCCATCGGGATTTCCCAGCTGAAGCCGAACGTGACGGTATCGGAGGTTTCCGGTTTCAGGCTGGTGTTGCCGCCAGTGGTGACCGAGACCTGCGGATTGAGCGACACGAAGTCCGGTGCGACGCCCAGGGCCGCGCAGTTCGCCGGCTGTGGACCCAGCGCCGTGTCACACGGGTCACTGATGCTGGCGTCAAAGCGCGAACCGGTGTTGAACAACTCACCGATATGGGGGGCGCGAAAACCTTCGCCGAAACTGGCTCGTATGACCAGGTTCTCGGTGGGCGCAAAATTGAAGCCCAGGTCGTAAATGGTCTCCGAATCGAACAGGTCGTAGTCGGAATAACGCATTGCAGCACTCACATCCGCGCGCATTCCGTTATTGCTTTCGAACAGCGGCACCAGCAATTCACCGTATAACTCGTCAGCTTCGAATCCACCCACCGTGGGGCTGGCCGGCACACCGGCTGTCTCGCCCGCTGCTACCGCGGCATCCGGCAGGAACTCACCTTCTTCTTTACGATACTCGTAACCCACGGCCCAGCCGATATCGCCGGCGGCGAAGCCGGGCAGGCTACCGGTGAAGTTGGCCGTGAAATCGTTGAGGCTCTGATCCGAGTGATCCTTCTGGATAAAGGTCACGTAATCCAGCATTTCCTGCGTCAGCGAACCGGCGCCGACGATGTTGATCGGAACGCAACCGGGACTCGCGGCGCAGACATCGGGATCACCAAAAGCGGTCGCCAGCCTGCGGGAGTTGAACGCCCCCTGCTTCTGCTGGTTGGCATCGTTCTCCGCCCAGATGGCGGTGACGTCCCAGAATATTTCCCGCTCGCCGGCATTGAAGCTGCCGTCTAGACCGGCCGAAATATAGTGGGTGTCGACGCTCTGGTTGAAGATACGCGGCCCGGCTTCAATCGGCCGGCGGCCGAAGAAGATGATGTTACTGGGATCCAATGTGAAGCCGAACGGGTTGAAAGGATGATTCGCCGGCCACACGAGGTTCGACAGCCACTCGTCACTTCCGCCTTCGGGTCCGGGGAACAGCGGTTCCGGGGCCGCGCGGCTGGTCGACTCACGGCGGTTGAAGCTGCCGACGACTCGGAAGGTCGTGTTGTCCGTCACGTCGTACTCGGCCTTGGTAAAGATACTGGTCCGCGTACTCGGCGTCAGCAGGTAATTAAACGGCTGGTAATTGAACCGGTCATCGTTGGTAAAGCCGTGCCAGTCGCCGCTGGCCGGGTTATTCGAGTCATACGACGGGAATAAGGTATCGGGCGTAATGCTTACGGTGCCGGACACCGGGTCGACAAACACGAAGCGGCCTTCCGGCGTGCCGGAACTGGCGCCCAGGGGAATGCCGGGCGCAATCAATGGAATCGGGTTGGAAGAAATCGAACGGTCGCCCGCCCCGACCTCTTCCTGGTCAACCCAGCTGATGTCGATCAGGCCGCGAACGCGTTCGCCTTCGGCGCCAAACCGGACATCGATCTCTGCTGATCCCCCATCGCCCTCATCGTACTGCCCGTAGTAGGCCGTCGCCTTGAATCCGTCGTAGTCGTCATGCGTGATCAGGTTGACCACGCCGCCGATGGCGTCGGAACCATAAATCGCGGATGCACCGTCCTGCAGGATCTCGATGGACTTGATGGCATTGGTCGGAATCGAGTTGAGATCCACCGCGCCGGCGACACCGGAAGCGGATGCACCCCGAATCCAGCGCTTGCCGTCAACCAGCACCAGGGTTCGCTTGGAACCGAGATACCTCAGGTCGATTTCAGAAGCACCGGCGCCGATACCAGAACCGTCCGGTGGAAAGCCGAGGTTACCCGAAGAGTTGTTCAGGCGATTGATGGATGAGCCTGAAATCGGCAATCGTTGCAGGTAGTCACCGATCGACAGCGTACCCGTGGCGTCGATGTCGGACTCATTGTAGAACTGCACCGGGGAACGCTGTTCGAGAGGGTCCTGGCGAATGCGGGAACCGGTGATGATCACCTCCTCCAGCATTTGCGCCTCTTCCGCTTCCTGATCAGTGGTTTGTGCAGTCGCGTGGCCGGCAATGCCGCTTAGAGCGAACATCGTGGCCACGAAAAGAGGTTTGTGGGTAAGTTTCATGGGGATGTGCCTCCGATTTTTATTTCCATGGCACTCCTAACTATAGGCCATTCCGGACCGTAAGAAACCATGTTAAAGCCATGAAATTCCTAGTTGAGGACGAGTTGCTCGCGGTATGCCATCTTCGTGGTCATGAAAATGAGGTTGAGGTCACGCTCATAGCTCACGGTCACGGTCGCCACGTTGCGGTTCCATGACACTTTGAAGTTAGGGCGCATGTCCTGGATTTCGTTGTCGTTGAGGTGCTTATTGATGGTGGCCCACAGGTCTCGATCGTCCTGGATGGGCGTCGCATAGTGGCGTTTCTCCACCTTGCCCAAAACGGTGCGCACCGTGCCGGCCTCGATTTGCTGAGGAATGTACTGGATGCCGACCCAGATGCCGTAACCGATCAAGGCGATGATGACCACGTTGCCGATGGCCGATTTGCCTTGCTGTCGTGCAGCCATGCCTGAAGGTAAGAGCCTCATGTGCATGCGCCCCTTTAAGAGTTAAATCCTCTTACATGGTACGCATCCCGGCGCGATTCGGGTAGCATTTCCAGGTTTCCACGCCCTGCGCCGGAGTTGAATTGATGCATCCCCTGGTTCATCTGGCCATTATCTGGGCAGCCGTATTCGTGGCCGACTACATCTGGCAGGACACCGCATTCTCCTGGGTCGGGCCGGTGTTTTTCGTCGACCTCGGGGCCAAGATCCTGTTTGACTGGGCCATCATCAGCGAGGTGCTGCTGTACGCCGCGATCCTGACAACCTGCATCGTGGTCGCGCAGATCACCTCGGCAGGGCCGGCCGCGCGCTACACGGGCGACATGAACAACGCGAAAAGCCTGATGATCGGCTTCGGCATGCTGGGACGCGCTGCGCTCGCTTTTGTCGTCATGGACATTGCCCATGTTCGGAACTCAATTCTCAACACCCAGGCGTTTTTCACGCTGATTATTACGGCTTTCGTGCTCACTATCGCGGTACCCGTCACCATCGGCTGGTGGCAACCGCACTACCAGCGGTTGGAATCGGACTGATGTCGGCATCATTCGAATCCTGCGCCGCAAGCGATGTCGGGCTGGTGCGCGATAAGAACGAAGACGCCTACCTGTGCCGCGACGATGCCGGAATCTGGGCCGTGGCGGACGGACTCGGCGGTCACGAGGCCGGTGAATTGGCCAGTCTTACCGTGGTAGGCAGCCTCGAGCATGTCCCGGCGGGAGATCTTGCGACCATGCGCGGCGATGTCCTGCATGCATTGCAACGAGCCAATGACGACTTGCTGGCCATGAACGCCAAGCTGGATTTCGGCCTGAGCCCGGGAAGCACGGTCGCCGTGTTGCTGGCGCATGCTGATGAATGCATGGCCATTTGGGCGGGCGACAGCCGCATCTATCGACTGCGCGCCGACGAGGCGCAACGACTTACACGCGATCACAGCCACGTCCAGGAGTTGGTCGATGAAGGGCTGATGGAACCGGACGACGTCGAAAATCACCCGATGGCGCACGCCATCACACGCGCCATTGGCATCGATCCGCAACTGGACCTGGAGTCGGCGGGCTTCGACCTCGCTCCGGGCGATCGTTTCCTGTTGTGCTCGGATGGACTCAGCCGTTTGCTTTCCGACGTCGAATTATTTCGAATCGGCCGCACCGCCAGTCCGCGTGAAGCGGTCGACACCCTGCTGCAGCAGGCCCTCGATCGCGGC
>JBFHEJ010000107.1:0-7666 GCA_041584255.1 Lysobacterales bacterium | reverse complement strand
TTCGAGGGCGCGGGCTCGGTGCGGCGGGCCATCTTGCTCGGCACGCCCAACCTCGGCTCGGCCAGTTCGCTGCACGCGTTTATCGAGGGCGTCAAGATTGGCCTGCGCAGAATTCCGACCGAAGTGCTGGCAACGATGCCGAGCATTTATCAACTTTTCCCGCACAGCCTCAACGACTGGCTGGTCACTGCCGATGGCCGGCCGCTCGACCGGGACATTTTCGATGTCAATATCTGGCGGCGCTTTCAATGGTCGATTTTCAATCCCGAAGTCCGGTCCAGGATCATAGAATCGATGCCGAGCACGGCCGAAGGTGAAGCCAAACTGGAGACTCTGGAGCGATATTTCGAAAAACGTCTGGAACGTGCGCGCCGCTTTGTCTGGTCACTGACCGTGCCATTGCCAGAGGATCGAGTCAGCCTGATCGTGTTTGGGGGTGACTGCCAGCTTACGCCCGCCCGACTCCTGGTCGAGGAAGTGGATGGGGTTTCGGAGATTCGCCTGTGGCCAAATGAAGTGAGTCGAAGAGCCGCCGGTGTCGACCACGACATGCTGATGCTGGAGCCGGGAGACGGCACCGTGACCAAGGCTTCACTGTTGGCACGCGACGTCCTTGACCCGTCGGTGATCCGCCATCGGTATATCGACTTTCCGCTCGACTACGCCCTGTTCCTGTGTGAACGCCACGATCGTTTGACCGGTAACCTGACGTTTCAGGACAACCTTCTCCACGTCCTTTTGAGCCGCGAGTTGGAACGCTAGAGCCGTAATATGCGCCGGAAGCATGATCGACCACGAATGGCGAAAGCCCGGAAATACAACAATGACCACCGTCGATCGGCCTGTGCCTAGTGCCTAAATACAACGTTCACGAGGCATTGAATTGATTCTTGCGGCTCGGGCCTGCAGTCGTACTGCTGCTGTTACCGGTCCTTCGAGCTGTTTTCCCCTGGCCTACCGGTGGTCTTGGCGGCGCCAGGTTTGTGGGGAATCCCCAGGCTGTGACCGCTTTTCCCTGACTTCTGTCACTGGGCACTTAGTCCGTGAAATGCTCCTATGTGGGGTAGCTCCTTTTGTCATGAGCGCAATGACTGTTGCGAGGTGGGAGGAATGGGCCCAATGAACGAGCCGGTAGTGCGGGACGAGCAACTCAGGACAGCCCGCATTGCCGGAGCCATGTATCTCTTTATCAACGCCACCGGAATTTTCAGCGAGATTTTCGTTCGCGGCTCACTCCTCACCAGCGATGTGGCGCAGAGTGCGCAGAACATCGTGGCCTCCGAGCGACTGTTTCGGCTGGGCATTGCTGGCGATATCGCCACCTTCACCGGTGTGGTGGTGCTGACCTGGGCACTGTTTATCCTGTTGAGGCCGGTGAATCGCAATTTGGCCTTGCTGGCCGCCCTGCTACGCATCGTCGAGACTCCGGTGGCGGTGGCGGCAACGATCAACAGCCTGATCGCGATTCAGGTCCTTGGCAGCGCGGCCTACCTCAATGCATTTGACGCCAGTCAACTGGAGGCTATGTCCCGACTCTCCAGAAACGCTTTTGGTTACGGCCAGGACATCGGATTCATCTTTGTGGGGCTGGGATCGACGCTGTTTGCCTGCCTGCTTTACCGCTCCCGCTACATTCCGCGAATCCTGGCGGGGTGGGGCGTGTTCGCGTCGCTGGTGTTCACGGCCTACAATCTTTTCATTATTGTCTACCCGGAAACCGTAGAGACGCTGATGTACGCGAGTTTTGCCCCAATGGGCATCTATGAGATCACCATAGGATTCTGGCTGTTGCTGAGAGGGGCCAGGATTCCCGCCGCAAAGACCGGTCCGTAACGGGCACAGCGCCTCATCGGGCAGGATATCCCAGGGAACGGCGTTTAATTGTGCGCCGGTATCGACCCACTGACTGCCATCCCAACGCACCACAAAGTTGGCGGGCGCGCGCCGCCCAGTCCGCCGGCGTACAACTGTCCGTTGCAGACCTCCAGAACGTCGCCGCCTGCACCGGTGCTCAGGCGCTGCCATTCGCTACCGTCAAACGCCACGACCCCTCGCGAATGCACGGCTCCGCCATAGTCCAGGGTCGTGCCCGCCCACTTGAACTCGCCGCCGCCGCCGAGGCGGTTGTCATAAACCGTCATGGCAATTGCAGTGGTGGCAAGATCCGATCCATTCACGCCGCCGAGCGAATGCCATTGGGCACCGTCGCAGCGCGCCACCGCCCGGGAAGGCACGCCACCGTTGCCGAGAGATAGTGGTTGACCGCAGTCAATTAAAATCCTTAGCCGTCGATGGCCAGGTCCTTTCGGGTGACGCGCGGCCACTCTTCCGCGGGGCGATCACCAGCGCGGTTGAGGGCCGCGCCAGGCAAAAAAAACCCCGCGCAAGGCGGGGTTTCTTGATTCTAAATCCGTCGCTGTTGCGACCGAATCTCTACTCAGCCATCGTTACGCTGGTGGCCTGCGGACCCTTGGGGCCGTCTTCAACGTTAAATTCCACCTGGGCGCCTTCCGGCAATGTCTTGAAGCCTGAGCCCTGGATGGCGGAAAAATGCACGAATACATCCTTGCTGCCATCAGACGGAGAAATGAAGCCAAAACCCTTGGATTCGTTGAACCACTTTACGGTACCTGTCGTCATGATCGATTACCTTTAAAAAATTGAAATTGTGAATCAGATGCAAATCTCAAAAAGGGAATGACCAGGAATACCGCGAAGGGACTACTGAAAAACCTGATGGAGGTGCAGCTGTGTTTCTGCAATACCGGCACGCCTATCTGTAAGTGCGTCAAAGGCCGAAATGCGCGCGCAAGAATATAGCTAAAGCGCCTTGAATACAAGCATTTTCGGAGATGTCTTACGGGCGGATTCCGAAGAATAGCAGTTGCGCAGCGTCAACTCCGGCTGACCCCGGCTGCGAGGATTCTTTCCCGGGTGAGAAAAGAATGCGTTTCCACCGCATGATGAGCGTAAAAGTAGGTGCGGTGGCTAAAATCAGTCCGGCGATAGGTCCAAGCGGGTCATTCTTGCCTGTTTCTGAGCCGTGTCTCTATAACATATTGACAAATAAAGAATTAATTTGTCGCAAGTTTATTGACCTGCGCTACAGTTGGCGTAAATTATTGCGCGTTCGCCATGCGACGCCGGCATCGCCGGCGCCAGAGAGTCTGGTGACGGGGTGAGGCGCCTTGGCCTCTTGGGTGTTCCTGTCAATGATCACATATTCCAAATACGCAGCCCTGCTGCTTACTGCCATGCTTTCCTCTTCAATGGCGGCGGAGCCGGTACGGTACCGGTTTGAACAAATCCCGACCTTCGATGAACCCAACACGGAGACCTTCGGCCTTGCACTTGCCATCAACGAACTGGGAGAAGTGGTCGGCATCGCCGATGACGAGAGCCTGGTGGCGCGCGGTTTCCTGTACACCCCCGGACTATTTCTTGAGATTCCCGGGTTCGATACCGGCCTCGTTTCGCATCCGCGCGCAATCAACCAGTTCGGCGACGTGGCGGGCGCTGCGGGTTACCGTGTCACGAGTAATGGCCACACGGCCATCGTTTCGGTTCCCTTCATCCGCGGCGCCGGCCAGGGAATTCGTTCCATCCTGAACGGCGAGGAGTTGTCGCGCGGACTGGGCGGCATGGCGTACACCATCAATGACGCCGGCATGGTGGCGTTCGAGGGACAGGGGGCGCAGGTGCGCCTGGCGAACGGCGAGAGGCTGAACTGGGGATTTGCTGACGGCGGGGTGGTTACCACCGGCCGCATCAATCAGTTCGGTGTGCTCGTCGGCACGGGTTTGCGCGTCGGCAGTGAGGGTTTTGAAGCCATGCGCTACGACGTCAACAGCCGGACTGCCATGAGCCTTCACGATCCCAACCAGGCGCGCATGAGTTTTGCCATCGACATCAACAACGCCGGGATTGCCGTTGGCGACTGGGTGCGTCGTGACAATAACCGCACGGTTCCCGTGATCTGGCGCAACGGCAGCGGTGAAGAATTGCCCTTTATCAACGAGCATCTGTTCGGCTGGACCGGCCATGTCATTGCCATCAATGATCGTGGCGATGTGCTGGGCGAGTCATCCAGCGCGGGTGGCCAGCGGATCGACTGGGTGTTGTTTGCAGGGGAGAGCACGCCGTTGCCCCTCGTCGACCTGATCGAAGGGCCTGGATTCGATGGCTATGACGAATTCATGGCGTTCGACATTAACAACAGCCGCGAGATATCAGGCGCCGCCATCGTCCGGGATGCCGCCCATCCCCTGGGAAGCACCAACAAACCCGGCGTGCTGGCGCCGCTCACGAGCCAGGCGCCCGCCTTTCCGGCCCCGGGCTTGTGGGCCGACCTTTCGCAACCGGGCGCCGGCTTTGAAATCAACCGGGTAGGCGACCGCCATTACCTGATCTGGACCACCTACGACGCGTCGGGCCTGCCGGTCTGGTACTTCTCCCAACCCGTGCGTCTGACGCGCGACGGCTGGCGCGCGAACCTGCTCCGGTTTCGCACCAACCCGAACGGAGACATCACTTCGAGCGTCGCCGGCCAAGCGGTGCTGAGCCATCGCCGGCCGACTGAAATGCTGTTTAGTTGGCGGCTCGGTGAACAGTCAGGGACTTTGGCTCACCAGTACCTCGCGGGTCGCTGCGAGGCCGGCGCGCGGGGACATACCGGCACCTGGCACGACCCGGCCCGCCCCGGCTTCGGTCTTTCCCTGCTCGATCTGGGCGAACGCCAGGCGGGTGTATTTTACTTCTACGACCAAAATGGGCATCCCCGCTGGGTGTTTCTCCATTTCCCGACCGGCCCGGGACAAACCGAAGCGTGGCTGTTTCACGGCGGTGCCTGCCCTTCATGCCCCTACCGACCGCCGCAACGGTCCACGATTGGCGCCGCACGCCTGGGCCTGGCCCCCGGCGAGGTCGAGCTCGAGGTGAATCTCGCGGGGAGCGGCAGTCTTTCGGCAATGCGTTGGCAGAGCGCCGGGAGGATGGCACGAATTCCTTCAGCACCGCGCTGCGACGGGTGATCGGGTTGGAATGGCCAATGTCGCCTTCCACTCGATCGCATTGATGGGCGCCCGAAGTACCAATGCTCCTAATCCTTGAAGCCACAGGCTCCGCGCTCGCTACATTTGAAGTCAGCGGCCGTGCCATGCAGGGCCCGACCATCGCAGGCATTCCCGTTGCGTTTGTGTTATTCGGCACAACGCTGCTCGGGGTCGCGGTGTTTCACCATCACACGCTGCGTGTCGCCCTGCTTGGCCTCGCGGCCATAACGGCTTATACACTGGTTTTTTCTGCATTCAACGGTACCCCCGGCTTGGCCGGCCTGGCCTGGCACCTGGCCCATGAATGGGTTGTGCTGGTGAACCTGTTCGGCCTGCTGGTGGGTTTTGCGCTGTTGTCCGATCATTTCGAGCGCAGCCATATCCCGGGGATTCTGCCCGCCATACTGCCGGACGACTGGCGCGGCCCCGTCGTCCTGCTGGTATTGGTGTTCGCGATGTCGAGCTTCCTCGACAATATTGCAGCCGCCATCATCGGCGGCACCATCGCAATGTCGGTGTTCCGCGGCAAGGTCCACCTGGCTTATCTGACAGCCATCGTGGCAGCTTCCAATGCAGGTGGTGCCGGTAGTGTCGTGGGCGACACCACCACCACGATGATGTGGATCCAGGGCGTTTCACCGCTTGCATTGCTTCCGGCATTCCTGCCGGCAGCGGTGGCGCTTGCAGTGTTCGCCATCCCGGCCGCCATCAAGCAGCAGCGCTTCTCGCCGATTATCTGTGACCCACCCGCTGGCCTTCACCTCGACTGGGCGCGCATTGCCGTGGTGGGCATCATCCTGGCCTTCGTGATTTCCACAAACGTCGTGGTCAACATGAATTTTAGCCAACTGGCGGACCGGTTTCCCTTCCTCGGCGTGGCCGTGTGGGTGGCGATTTTGCTGACAGCGCCGTTGCGCGCGCCGAACTGGAAGCAGGCGCAGCCGGCAGCGATGGGCAGCCTTTTCTTGCTGTCGCTGGTGTTGTGCGCATCCATGATGCCTGTTGAAAGTCTGCCCCAGCAGTCCTGGGTGACAACCCTGGGTCTCGGCTTCGTTTCTTCGGTGTTCGACAACATTCCACTCACCAAGCTCGCCCTCGAGCAGGGTGGATACGACTGGGGCGCGTTGGCCTACGCGGTGGGTTTTGGGGGATCGATGGTGTGGTTCGGCTCCTCCGCCGGCGTTGCCATCTCGACGCAGTTTCCCTACGCGAAATCCGTGACCAACTGGCTGAGGGAGAGCTGGTTTATCCCGCTCGGGTATGTCGCGGGATTTTTCGCCTATTTGGCGATTTTTGGCTGGCACGGGTCCGGCATCTGAACCAGGGAAAGAGTGGCGATTAAATCATCGGCTTTCCATCTGCACCGCTAGGGGACGAAGGCGTCCATCGGGTTGCCGCCGGCGGGACCATTGACGGTCACGGCGGTCACGGCGGCGTGGCAGTCGCTCCAGCCTGCTGTGACACTGACTACCAGGGGGATGGCCGTGTTGCCTGCTGGTGGGGTCGCCATGACGTTGACATCGTAATCCGGCGGGCAGATGCCGGAATCGCGACCGTCGACAACGGTATAGCTGACAAAGGTCCAGGGCGGATTGAGCTCGCGCCCCTCGAACAGCCTAAACGTGCAAGTCGCGGAGCCGAACAGCGCCCAAATGTGACTTCCGCCGCGCATCACCCAGCCGGTTGGCATTGCATCGGTGCCGCCTGGAAACAGCTGACACCGTCGCAGCCATGTGCTGCCAAGAGCCTGGTGGCTCCAGCCGATCACCAAGGTGCTGTCAAAAAACGCCTGGTTCATCGTAATCGTCTGGTTCGCCCGCGGTGGCGGTGTGATCACCGGGCGCGCGCGGGTCAGCACGATGACTGCGGGATCATCCACCGTGCGCCCGGTATCCGGATAGTTCAGCGGTCCTGCAAACGGGAGGTAATTAACGGCAGTGATTCGCGCACTGTACTGGCGCGAGGGATTGACCCCGTCAATCTCCGCCCGGCCCTGGGCGTCGGTGGTATCGGCGCCGATTTGCGGGCCGCCGGTTTCGGAGACCGTGACCGAAGCGCCGGCGATTGGGGCATCTCCAGGGTTCACTAGCTCGATGAAGAGAGTCTGCTGAGCGAACGCCGGTGAAGCAATGATGAGGGTGAACACAGCAATGCAACGTTTCATGGTCTCTCCTGAGTCAGCGCCCGGGGTACTTGAATTACCGTCCCTGAACACCGGCGATGTTGTTTGGTTGCCTTCCAAAAAAAAGTATAGGCGGAAATCCGGTGAATGGCCGAAATGCGCAAGGAGCTGCCTGATTGGCGCCAACACCCTGATACTGGAAAACACGAAAATTCATTCGCCTAACTGGTCATCGGCCCGTTGAGTGGGATCAGCTGCAAGTAATCGGCGAGGAACGGGAGTCAATCAAGGGCGGAGTCCGCCACCAGCATGCTTATGCGGGCGATTCACATCTTGTTCATACCCTGTTAATTCGCTGGCAACACCTGGCATGTAGGATGTGTCACAAGTCGCTGGTCAAAGGGGACCGGCACATTAAAAAGAATACATGTTCAAACTAAAGGTTAAGGGGAAAAGAGATGAACACGACTGTTATGGCAAGCGCTGACGATGA
>JBFHEJ010000106.1:0-7692 GCA_041584255.1 Lysobacterales bacterium | reverse complement strand
GGTGACGAGCGCGGCGTGCGGCTCGCCCTTGTGCAGGTGCGCATGCTTGACCTGAACGACTCCACGGCGTCCTGGCGATGTCGGTTTTGCCTTTACAATTGCCATGACTCGAATCCTTATGGGGTTTCTCCGCCCAGGACGTCAATTACCTGACCTTCCTGGATGCGGACATAGGCTTTTTTCCAGTCGCTGCGCCGGCCCGGGCGAAATTTGAAGGACTTCGTCTTGCCCTTCACGTTGACGATGCGAACGGACTCGACGTTCACCTCGAAAAGGTGCTCGACCGCCCTGCGCACATCGTCCTTGCCGGCGTCACTGGCTACTTCGAATACGTACTGGTTGCTGTTGGCGCTAAGCATTGCGGTTTTCTCCGTCACCCGCGGCGCCAGCAACACTTTGTACAGTCGGTTGTTGCTCATCCCAGCCACTCCTGAATCTTTTCGATGGCCCTGACCGTGATCACGACCTTCTCCGCGGAAACCAGGCTGACCGGATCCAGACCCTGGACATCCACCAGGTAAATGCCCGGAATGTTGCGTGCAGCGAGGAAAACGTTCTCCTCGATCGCCTCGTCCACCAGCAGGCCGCTGGTGACGCCCAACTCACCGAGCCGCGCCTTGATCAGTTTGGTTTTCGGCTCGGCGACTTCCAGCTTGTCGACCACGACCAGACGCTCCTGCCGTACCAGCTCAGAGAGGATGGCCTGGATGGCGCCGCGATACATTTTGCGATTCACCTTTTGAGAGTGGTCGCGCGGCGCCGCAGCGAAAGCCCGTCCGCCGCCACGCCACAGCGGGCTGCGGATGGTGCCCACGCGGGCACGGCCGGTGCCCTTCTGGCGCCACGGCTTACGCCCGCCGCCACGGGTCGCGGCACGGTTCTTCTGTGCCTTGGTACCCGCACGAGCGCCTGCCAGGTATGCAGTTACGACCTGGTGGACCAACGGCTCTGAAAAATCACGCCCGAAAGTCGCCTCGGACACCTTGATTTTCTTACCGCCTGAAACTTGCAATTGCATCGTCATCTCCTGAATCCGCTCCCAGCTCAGGCTTTCGCAGCCGGACGGACCATGACACGGCCACCGGCAGCACCCGGGACCGCGCCCTTGATCAGAATCAGGTT
Source organism: Lysobacterales bacterium (assembly GCA_041584255.1). Classification (GTDB taxonomy): domain Bacteria; phylum Pseudomonadota; class Gammaproteobacteria; order Xanthomonadales; family SZUA-36; genus JAUIBE01. The sequence continues at coordinate 6,570 of JBFHEJ010000106.1, read as the reverse complement.
GCGTTCCGCATCAATGCGAACGACTTCCAGATTCTGCGTGGTTACGCGCTCGTCTCCCATGTGCCCTGACATTTTCTTGCCCTTGAACACGCGACCAGGCGTCTGGTTTTGACCGATCGAACCGGGCGCCCTGTGTGACAGCGAGTTACCGTGAGTGGCGTCCTGCATGCTGAAGTTGTGGCGCTTGACTGTTCCTGCAAAGCCTTTGCCCTTGCTGGTCCCCGTCACGTCAACTTTCTCCCCCGCCTCAAACATTTCGACCGTCAGCTCCGAGCCCGGGGAAAGATCACCGAGATCAATGCCTTCGGCGCGCAGTTCCCACAGTCCTTCGCCGGCTTCCACGCCGACCTTGGCGAAATGACCGGCCTTCGGTTTGCTGACGAGGCTGGCGCGACGCGCACCACTGGTCACCTGAACGGCGTTGTAGCCATCGGTTTCATCGTTCTTGATTTGCGTCACGCGGTTCGGTTCGACCTCGATCACGGACACCGGGATGCTGTCACCTTCTTCGGTGAACACCCGGGTCATGCCGCGTTTTTTTCCTACCAATCCGATTTTCATCGTGCTGTTCTCAATGTTCGTGGTTGGCGCGTCGCGCCAGAAACGAACTCCTCTTTGCTGCGATCTCGGGGGCGATTTTCATCGCTTGCGATGATCGAGCCGCGCGAGTCGCTCATCAGTTCAGCTGAATCTGGACGTCGACACCGGCGGCCAAATCGAGCTTCATCAACGCATCCACGGTCTTGTCGGTGGGGTCGACGATGTCCATCAGGCGCTTGTGCGTACGCAGTTCGTACTGGTCACGCGCGTCCTTGTTGACGTGCGGTGAAATGAGAACCGTGTGACGCTCGATGCGCGTCGGCAGCGGAATCGGGCCCAGCACCTGGGCGCCCGTCCGCTTCGCGGTCTCGACGATCTCCGCCGCGGAGCGATCGATCAAGCGGTGATCGAAGGCCTTGAGTCGGATGCGTATGCGTTGTTCAGCCATGGTCTTCTGCTCTTATGTTTACTCGTGGATTTTCGATACCACGCCGGCGCCGACGGTGCGGCCACCTTCGCGAATCGCGAAACGCAGACCCTCTTCCATCGCGATCGGCGCAATCAGCGACACGTTCATCTGAACGTTGTCACCCGGCATCACCATCTCCACGCCTTCCGGCAACTCCACCGCACCCGTCACATCCGTGGTACGGAAGTAAAACTGCGGACGGTAGCCCTTGAAGAACGGCGTATGACGACCGCCCTCCTCCTTCGACAGGATGTACACCTCCGCCTCGAACTTGGTATGCGGCGTGATCGAGCCCACGTGCGCCAGAACCTGGCCACGCTCCACCTCGTCACGCTTGGTGCCACGCAGCAGCACACCCACGTTGTCGCCCGCACGACCCTCGTCCAGCAACTTGCGGAACATCTCAACACCCGTGCAGGTCGTCTTGGTGGTGTCCTTGATGCCAACAATCTCGACTTCCTCGCCCACCTTGATGATGCCGCGCTCCACCCGACCGGTGACCACCGTGCCACGGCCCGAAATCGAGAACACGTCCTCAATCGGCAGCAAAAACGGCTTGTCGGTGTCACGCACCGGCTCAGGAATGTAGCTGTCCATCGCCTCGATCAACTTGACGACCGACTGCACCCCAAGCTCCGAATCCTCACCTTCCAGCGCCTTCAACGCAGAACCCGTGATGATCGGCGTGTCGTCGCCCGGAAACTCGTACGAAGACAGCAGCTCGCGCACTTCCATCTCCACCAGCTCCAGCAGCTCAGCGTCGTCCACCATGTCCGCCTTGTTCAGGTACACCAGGATGTACGGCACACCCACCTGGCGCGCCAGCAGAATGTGCTCGCGCGTCTGCGGCATCGGGCCGTCGGCCGCGCTCACCACCAGGATCGCACCGTCCATCTGCGCCGCACCCGTGATCATGTTCTTCACATAGTCCGCGTGGCCCGGGCAGTCGACGTGCGCGTAGTGCCGCGCGTCCGACTCGTATTCCACGTGCGCGGTCGCAATCGTGATGCCGCGCTCACGCTCCTCGGGCGCCTTGTCAATCTCGTCAAACGCCGTGAACGAACCGCCGCGCAAATCCGCGCAGACCTTCGTCATCGCCGCCGTCAGCGTCGTCTTGCCATGGTCCACGTGACCAATCGTGCCCACGTTGACATGAGGTTTTGTACGTTCAAATTTTTCCTTGGCCATGATCCAGTTCTCTCCAAGTTTTATTTATTCACCGAATGCCGCGGGTTGATGCCCTAGGCAGTCTTTTTGATAACTTCCTCGGCAACGCTAGTGGGCGCCTCGGCGTAGTGGTCAAATTCCATCGTGTAGGTGGCGCGTCCCTGCGTTGCTGAGCGCAGGTCGGTGGCGTAACCGAACATCTCGCTCAACGGGACGTGGGCATTGATGATCTTGCCCGACGGGCTGTCTTCCATGCCCTGGACGATGCCGCGTCGACGATTGAGGTCACCCATGACGTCACCCATGTAGTCCTCGGGCGTCACCACCTCGACCTTCATCATTGGCTCCAGCAGCACCGGGTCGGCGATCAGTGCGGCGTTGCGGAAAGCCATGGAGCCGGCAATCTTGAACGCCATTTCGCTGGAGTCGACCTCGTGGTAGGAGCCGTCGAACAGGGTCGCCTTGCAGTCCACCATCGGGTAGCCCGCGATCACACCGTTGTTCAGTGCCTCCTTAATGCCCTTGTCGACCGCGCCGATGTACTCGCGCGGAACGACACCACCGACGATCGAGTTTTCAAATTCGTAACCCGAACCTTTCTCGGCCGGCTCGAGGCGAATCTTGACGTGGCCGTACTGACCACGGCCGCCCGACTGGCGCACAAACTTGCCTTCGGCCTCCACACCCTTGCGGATGGTTTCGCGGTAGGCCACCTGCGGGCGGCCGACGTTGGCTTCCACCTTGAACTCGCGTTTGAGACGGTCAACGATGATGTCCAGGTGCAACTCGCCCATACCGGAAATAATGGTCTGGCCCGACTCCTCGTCGGTATGCACCCGGAAGGAAGGATCTTCCTGGGCCAGTTTGCCAAGTGCAACGCCCAGCTTTTCCTGGTCCGCCTTGGTCTTGGGCTCCACCGCCACGGAGATCACCGGGTCCGGGAACTCCATGCGCTCGAGCGTGATAACGTTGTTCTGGTCACACAGCGTGTCACCGGTCGTAACATTTTTCAGACCGACCGCTGCGGCAATATCACCGGCGCGCACTTCCTTGATCTCGTCGCGGGAATTGGCGTGCATCTGCAGAATGCGGCCGACGCGCTCCTTGGTGCTTTTCACCGGGTTATAGACCGTGTCACCAGAATTCAAAACGCCGGAATATACCCGGAAAAAGGTCAGGGTGCCGACGAACGGGTCGGTGGCAATCTTGAACGCCAACGCCGAGAAGGGCTCATCGTCGGAACTCTTGCGCAGGCCTTCAGAGTCGTCCTCCTTGATGCCGCGAATGGCGGGAACGTCTACCGGCGACGGCATGAGTTGAATCACGATGTCGAGCAAAGCCTGCACGCCCTTGTTCTTGAAGGCGCTACCGCACAAACACGGAACGATGTCGTTGCTGATGGTGCCGGCACGCAGCCCCTGGATAATTTGCTCGTCACTGAGCTCGCCGTTCTCGAGGTAAGCCTCCATCAGCTCCTCGTTCGCTTCAGCGGCAGACTCGACCATGAATTCACGGGCAGCCTGAGCCGCTTCCAGCAGGTCTTGCGGAATGTCCTTGGCTTCGTAGGTCATGCCCTGGCTGTCGTTGTCCCAGAAGATGGCCTTCATACGAATGAGGTCGATGACGCCCGCAAACTCCTCTTCAGCGCCGATTGGCAACTGAATGGGCACAGGGCGAGCGCCCAGGCGCCGCTTGATTTGACCAACCACGCGTTCGAAGTCCGCGCCAGTGCGGTCCATCTTGTTGACGAAGGCTACGCGCGGCACACCGTAACGGGTCGCCTGGCGCCACACCGTTTCAGACTGGGGCTGGACGCCACCGACAGCACAGAAAACCGCGACCGTTCCGTCGAGAACACGCAGGGAACGCTCGACTTCGATGGTGAAATCTACGTGGCCCGGAGTGTCGATGATATTGATGCGGTGCTCGGGAAACTGCTGGTCCATGCCGCTCCAGAAGCAAGTGGTCGCGGCCGACGTAATCGTGATGCCACGCTCCTGCTCCTGCTCCATCCAGTCCATGACGGCAGCGCCGTCATGCACTTCACCGATCTTGTGCGAAACACCGGTGTAGAACAGGATGCGTTCGGTGGTCGTCGTCTTGCCGGCATCGATGTGGGCCATGATGCCGATGTTCCGATACCGCTCGATTGGCGTTTTACGTGGCACTTTCCTATACCTCTGAAATAACGGTTACGCAGCCGCCGCCTACCAGCGATAGTGGGCGAACGCGCGGTTCGCCTCCGCCATGCGGTGCGTGTCCTCCCGCTTCTTGACCGCGGCGCCGCGCTGTTCGACAGCATCCAGCAACTCTCCGGCAAGTCGGTTCGGCATGTTCTTTTCGCCGCGCCTGTGGGCGGCTTCAATAATCCAGCGCATCGCCAGCGTCTGGCGGCGCTTGGGGCGCACTTCTACAGGCACCTGGTAGGTGGCGCCACCCACGCGGCGAGACTTCACCTCTACCATCGGGCTGACGTGCTCGAGGGCTTTTTCGACCAACTCGACGGGCTGAGCGGTCTTGTTTTTTTCGGAAATCTGGTCAATGGCGCCGTACACGATGCGCTCGGCGACCGATTTCTTGCCATCCTTCATCACCATGTTGATGAAGCGGGTGATCATCTCGCTGTGATACTTCGGGTCAGGAAGTATGTCGCGTGAGAAATTGCTCTGTTTTCTTGACATCGCTCAATTACCCCTGATTACCCGCGAGGCCTCTTGGCCCCATACTTGGAACGACCCTGGCGACGATCGCCAACCCCGGCCGTGTCCAGGCTTCCGCGCACGGTGTGATAACGGACACCCGGCAGGTCCTTGACTCGGCCGCCACGGATCAGCACAACGCTATGCTCCTGCAGGTTGTGGCCTTCGCCGCCGATATAACTGGTTACTTCGAAGCCGTTGGTCAGCCGCACACGTGCGACCTTGCGCAAGGCTGAGTTCGGCTTCTTCGGCGTGGTGGTGTATACGCGCGTGCACACCCCCCGCTTCTGCGGGCATCCTTCCAGCGCCGGCACGTTGCTCTTGAACTGCTTCGGCTTGCGCGGCTTGCGTACGAGTTGGTTGATCGTCGACATTTATCGTTCCTGTTCAAAACCAAAAAGGCAGACGGAAATTCCCGAATGCCATGTCTCAGATAATGTCAAACGCCCAACCCCTGGTTCGTTTCCTGGGATTGGGCGCCGTTGAATCCGGCCCACGCGCCGGCGACATCGGCTTTCCGAAGCGGCTACGGGATGGCATCCCCACCGCTCGGCCCTCCATGTGGGAGGCGTTGCATTACCTTAGCCGGTCAATTATGACAGCTAAATTTTGTCCTGACAAGGGGGTAAAATCGAAGCCAGGGAAGCGAAGACTCCAAATTAGAAATTCCGCTTGGCGAACTAGCAAGCCAGCGGAATTTCCAAACCATGAAGCCAAGTGAAGCCCTGCTCCGCGGGCGCTCGGAGAGCGCCCGCGGAGCAGGGCAACGAGGCGCTTCCTATTCGTCCTTATCCTCGGAATCGACGTTGGCGAATTCCTCGGCCGCAACCGCTGCCGCCAGCGCTGCCAGATCGATCTCGGCTTCCTCCTCGACAGTGCGCTTGCGTGACTTGTGGTATGCCATTCCCGTACCGGCAGGAATCAAGCGTCCCACAATGACATTTTCCTTCAGCCCGCGCAGGTAGTCGGTGGTGCCGCGAACGGCGGCCTCCGTCAACACGCGGGTGGTCTCCTGGAATGAAGCCGCGGAAATGAACGACTCGGTCGCCAGCGAGGCCTTGGTGATACCCAGCAGGATGCGCTGGAACTCGGCCGGACGGCTTTTCTCTTTCGCCGCCGCTTCGTTTTCCTCGAGCACGCGCACGAAGTCGAGCTGATCACCACGCAACAGCCTGGTGTCGCCCGGATCCGTGATTTCAACTTTTCGCAGCATCTGGCGAACAATCACCTCGATGTGTTTGTCGTTGATCTTCACACCCTGCAGGCGGTAGACGTCCTGGATCTCCTTCACCAGGTAGGCGTCCAGCGCTTCGACGCCCAGCAAGCGCAGGATGTCGTGCGGGTTTGGCTCTCCATCTACAACGGTCTCGCCTTTCTCGACGCGCTCGCCCTCGAAAACGATAATGTGGCGCCACTTGGGAATCAGTTCCTCGTAGTTTTCACCGTTGTCCTGCGTGATCACAAGGCGCTGCTTACCCTTGGTGTCCTTGCCGAAGCTGACAATGCCCGAGACTTCCGCCAGGATGGCCGGTTCCTTGGGCTTGCGTGCTTCGAAAAGGTCGGCCACGCGTGGCAAACCACCCGTGATGTCACGGGTCTTGGACGTCTCCTGGGGTATGCGCGCCAGAATGTCACCAACCTGCACTTCCTGGCCGTCCCGCATTTGCACGATGGAGCCGGACTGCAGGAAGTAGT
>JBFHEJ010000105.1:0-7699 GCA_041584255.1 Lysobacterales bacterium | reverse complement strand
CCCACCAGCACCGGCTGGCCCCGCGCCACGCAGTCCTTGATGTCCTCAAGGATGGCCTTGTACTTGGCCTCCGATTTGAGGAAAACGAGGTCGTCATAGTCCTCGCGGACCATCGGCAGGTGCGTCGGGATGACAACCACCTCCAGGCCGTAAATGGACTGGAACTCGTACGCTTCGGTATCGGCTGTGCCGGTCATGCCGGCGAGCTTGCTGTACAAACGGAAATAGTTCTGGAAGGTGATGGAGGCCAGCGTCTGGTTTTCGCGCTGGATCGGAACCCCTTCCTTGGCTTCGATCGCTTGGTGCAGGCCCTCCGACCAGCGCCGTCCCGACAGCGTACGGCCGGTGAACTCGTCCACGATCACCACCTCTCCGTCGTGCACGATGTAATCGACATCGAGATGGAACAGGTGATGGGCACGCAGCCCGGCGTTCAAATGATGCACGAGGTTCAGGTTATTCGCGTCGTAGAGGCTCTCGTCGTCCTTGAGCAATCCTGACTTGACCATCAGGTCCTCGACACGCGCCATGCCATCTTCGGTCAGGTAGACCTGTTTTTGTTTTTCGTCAATCGTGAAGTCGCCCTCGCCAACCTCACCGTCTTCGAGGACTTCGGCGGGTTCCAGACTCGGGATGAGCTGGTTGATGCGCGCATAAAGTTGCGGCGTTTCGTCAGCGGGTCCTGAAATAATGAGCGGAGTACGGGCTTCATCGATCAGGATGGAGTCGACTTCGTCGACGATTGCGAACGAAAGCTCCTTTTGCGCCTTTTGTTCGGCCGAGAAGGCCATATTGTCACGCAGGTAATCGAAGCCGAGCTCGTTGTTGGTGGCGTAGATGACGTCACAGCCATAAGCGGCGCGCTTGTCCTCCGGTTTCATGCCGGGAATGACCACGCCGACCGTCATACCGAGAGCGCGATAAACGGGTCCCATCCACTCGGCATCGCGACGTGCCAGGTAATCGTTGACAGTCACCACGTGCACACCCTTGCCGGTCAGCGCGTTGAGATAGACCGGCAGGGTGGCGACCAGGGTTTTGCCCTCGCCGGTTTTCATTTCTGCGATCTTGCCGCTGTGGAGCACCATGCCGCCAATCAGCTGGACATCGAAATGGCGCATGCCCAGGGTGCGTACCGATGCCTCCCTGACCACGGCGAACGCCTCCGGAAGGAGTTCTTCCAGTGAAGCTCCCTCGGCGTGTCTTTTACGGAACTCATCGGTTTTCGCCCGGAGTTCCTCATCGGACAGCGCCTGGACGCCGGGCTCGAGCTCGTTGATCTCCTGGACCGTACGACCCATTTTTCTGACCAGCCGCTCATTGCGGCTCCCGACGATTTTCGTGAAGAGTTTGTTCAGCATTCTGTGTGTCGGCCTGAAAGGATATTTAGCGGCTGCGCAGGCGCCTTCCCGTGCGATGTCCCACGTGCGTGGTATCTGGGGTCTAATGCTGATTCTTGCAAGTCGTTCATGGCAATTACTGGCCAAGTGAGGAGCGCCCGGAGTAGGCTTGTAACATGTTTGGAAAAAGCGCTAAAAAAGACAAGCCAGTGGCAATCGGTGACCTGATGGCGGATTCGACGGCTGGTTTCGGCAGGGTCCTCAAACGCGCCCGTGCACTCGAGCGCCTCGGCCGCAAGGTCATGCCCCTGCTCGAGCCGGAACTCGCCCAATACTGCACGGTCGCCAACGTTCGCGAAGGTCGGCTGATTCTTGGCTGTACGTCACCAGTCTGCGCCACGCGGCTTCGAATGGAAGCGCCGAAATTGATCGACCGTCTGCACCAGGCAGGCCTGACAGATATCGAAAGCGTGGTTGTCAAAATGATGCCCGAGGGCCATGGACGGCCTGAATGAGCGAACGCCCGAAGGCCGGGAATGGCCTAAGTGGGCGACTTGCAGAGCCCCTGAAAGAGTTTCTTTGAGCGCACGGCTCAGACTTGCTAGATCACGTGCGCCGGGTGGCTGAAGGAAACTGGCGCCTCAGCTTCGTCCTCGAAGGTCACTTCTTCCCAGCACTCGGTGTGCTCGAGCAACTCCAGCAGCAAGGTGTTGTTGAGTTCGTGTCCGGACTTGTAGCCGGAAAACGCGCCGATCAGCGGATGTCCCAGCAAATAGAGGTCGCCGATGGCGTCCAGCACCTTATGCTTGACGAATTCATCCTCGTAGCGCAGCCCGTCTTCATTGAGCACGCGATAGTCATCCAGGACCACAGCGTTATCGAGACTGCCGCCAAGGATAAGGTTGCGTGAGCGAAGCATCTCGATGTCGCGCATAAAACCGAAGGTCCTCGCACGGGCGACTTCTTTCAGAAACGAGGTGGTGGAAAAATCCACCGAAGTAAATGTCCGGCGCGAGCTGAATGCCGGGTGGTTGAAGTCGATCTTGAGTGAAACCCTGAAACCGTTGTGCGGCTCCAGCCGGGCCCACTTGTCCTGCAAGCGCGCTTCCACGGGCCGTGTGACGCGAATGAATTTTTTCGGCGCTGATTGCTTCTGAATACCGGCCGACTGCACCAGGAAAACGAAGGGTCCGGCGCTGCCGTCCATGATCGGTACTTCGACATTGCTCAGATCGATGTAGGCGTTGTCGATGCCCATCCCGGCGAGCGCGGACATCAGGTGTTCCACGGTGGAAACCCGCACGCCATCGTGTTCCAGCGTGGTGTTCATGCTGGTATCGCTGACGTTTTGCGCCCTGGCGGGCACTTCAGCCACCGGATCGAGATCCGTTCGCCTGAAAATGATGCCCGTGTTCACTGCAGCGGGCCGCAGCGTCATGAACACTTTTTCTCCGGAGTGGATTCCGACGCCGGTGGCGCGAATGACGTTCTTGAGGGTACGTTGGCTTATCATTTTATGGTTCCCCAAGCCCCTGAACCGGGCGAGATACTAGCACGACGAAGCCCTCGTTCATAGCCATTTTTGGTGCTTTGCGCAACATTTGTTGTGTTTTAACAACAATTTAACGCCACAGTAACGCAGCGGTCACATGTGGGTGCGGACGAACACAATTCAACACCAATCCGCGCCCGAGTTGCGACCGCGCGCCGCCGCTTTCCACAGCGCCCTGAGGATTGTGCTGCGAGCGAGTGAAGCCGCCTTCCGCGGGGCGCGGGGCGCGGGGCGCCCGCGGCAGCAGGGAAGCAAGCGAGCAACCTCCCCGTAGCTACGGAGCGTGAACTCCGTTGTTCGGGCGAAGCACATGACCCTCACTCAATCTGCTTGGGTCCTCAGAAAGCTCGGGATGTCCAGGTAATCGATGTCGTGCTGCCGCTTGAACAGATCCGCTTTCTCCTCCTCGCGTCCTTGCTCCTCGACTGAATCCTCACCCTCGCTTTGGCCATGCAGGGGCCGTCCCGTTGTGCCGTCCCTGACCAGCTTGACTGGCCGCTCACGCTCCTTATCGCGGCGCGCCGACTCGTTCAGGCCGGTGGCCACCACCGTAACCCGAAGGTCGTCGCCCATGTCAGGATCGATCACTGTACCCATGACCACGGTCGCATCCTCTGAGGCCAGATCCGTCACGGTGCTGCCGACCTCTTCGAATTCACGCATAGTGAGATTCGTGCCTGCCGTGATGTTCACCAGGATTCCGCAAGCACCGGACAGGTTGATGTCTTCCAGCAAGGGGCTGCCTATGGCCGCCTGCGCTGCGAGGATTGCTCGATCGTCGCCCGAAGACTGGCCAGCGCCCATCATTGCCATGCCCATCTCGGACATCACAGTGCGCACGTCCGCAAAGTCGACATTGATCAGTCCCGGACGCGTGATCAGCTCGGCGATGCCTTGTACTGCGCCCTGCAGCACGTCATTGGCCGCTTTGAACGCGTTCAGCAACAGGGTTTCGCCGCCCAGCACGTCGGCCAATTTCGAGTTGGGAATGGTGATCAGGGAGTCGACGTGCGCAGCCAACTCCTCGATTCCCTTCGCGGCTACGTCCATGCGGCGTCGAGCCTCGAACTGGAATGGCCTGGTCACAACCGCCACCGTCAGGATGCCCATCTCCTTTGCGGCCTGCGCGATGACCGGGGTTGCACCAGTGCCCGTTCCCCCGCCCATGCCGGCCGTGATGAACACCATATCGCAGCCTGAAAGCATTTCCATGATGTGGTCACGATCTTCCAGAGCGGCCTGCCGGCCTACCTCGGGGTTAGCGCCAGCGCCCAGGCCCTTGGTCACGCTGGACCCGATCTGCAATATGGACTTGCCCTTGAACTGCCTGAGTGCCTGTGCGTCCGTGTTCGCAGCGATGAATTCGACCCCTTCGATCTTGGCGTCGATCATCTGGGCAACCGCGTTGCCCCCGCCTCCCCCTACGCCAATCACCTTGATCTTGGCGCTGGGCGTAAAGTTTTCCATTAATTCAAACATCGCCTTTTCTCCTCTCGCTTCGCTCGCCTTGTTAGGGATCCGTCTTGTACTCTGGGCCCCTGTTCAGAATTCGCCGCGGAACCAGCTCTTGACCCGATCCACCACCGAGTCGCCGCCGACACCGCCCATCATCACTCGCCGGGAACCGGCCCGGCTGCCGTAAAGCAACAATCCAACGCCGGTGGCGTGAATGGCGTTGGAAACAACCTCTGAAAGCCCGGTAACGTACTGTGGCGTGGCCAGGCGGACGGGCATGTGGAACAGCTCCTCAGCCAGCTCTTCAGCGCCTTCGATCTTGGAAGCTCCGCCGGTCAGCACCAGCCCAGCCGCCACCATGTTTTCCATGCCGCTGCGACGCAATTCGGACTGCACCAGCGAAAACAACTCGCGATAGCGCGCCTCCACCACTTGCGCCAGTGTCTGGCGCGCCAGACGCCGTGAAGTGCGGTCACCCACGCTGGGCACCTGGATGGTCTCGTCATTGCGTGCCAACTGCTCCAGCGCACAGGCAAACCGGATCTTGATGTCTTCGGCATGTTGCGTCGGTGTGCGCAGCGCCACCGCGATGTCGTTGGTCACCTGGTCGCCTGCAATCGGTATGCATGAGGTGTGGCGGATGGCGCCGTCGGTAAACACCGCGATGTCCGTGGTGCCCGCGCCGATATCCACCAAGCAGACGCCCAGGTCCTTCTCATCTTCGGTCAGCACGGCATGGCTGGCCGCCAGCGGCTGCATGATCAGTTCGTCGACGGTCAGGCCGCAACGCGCCAGGCACTTGGAGATGTTCTGCGTCGCACTTAGGGCGGCCGTGACGACATGCACATGGGCCTCAAGCCGCACGCCGGCCATGCCGATGGGCTGTCGGATGCCATCCTGGTTGTCGATGACGAACTCCTGCGGAAGCGCATGCAGGATTTTCTGATCGGCAGCGATGGGAACAGCCCTGGCCGCTTCAAGAACGCGTTCGACATCTCCTTCAGAGACTTCCTTGTCCTTGATCGCCACGGTACCGTCGGAATTGAGGCTGCGAATATGGTTGCCGGAAATTCCGCAGAACACCGAGTGGATTTCGCAGCCCGCCATCAATTCGGCTTCCTCGACGGCGCGCTGGATGGCGTGTTCGGTCGACGCCATATCTACCACCACGCCACGCTTGATGCCGTGGGAAGGATGGGAGCCGAGCCCGATCACTTCGACCGAGCCGTCAGCCTGGACCTCGCCAACGATCGCGACGATCTTCGATGTGCCAACGTCAAGGCCCACAACGAGCGAGTTTTCAGCTTTCTTTGCCATGCCTCAGCCGCTTACCCCTTGTCTGTTTCCGTGTTCATCCTCATCGGGATCCCGCCAGTACACGGCGATGCCGTTGGTGTAACGCAAATCTACCGTCAGCGGCGCCGCATCCCGGCCATCGAGCAAAACGGGCCAACTCGCCAGCAATCGCGCCAGTCGGTCGCCGGTGGCGTCCCGCCCGATGCGAATGCGGGTGGCATTGTTGAGGGTCATCTCCCAGCTACCGCGTTTGTCCTGACTGAGGCGGGCGATCTCGAGCCCGTGGGGCGCCAGTGCCTGGTTGTAATTTGTCCAGCGCTTGATGACTTCTTCGAAGCGCTGCTGCTCACCTTCGAGCCAGGGCAGTCCCTGCAGGTTGTGCCCTTCCGGGACTACAAAAGTTTCGCCGCGCACCGAAACCAGTTGGTCGCCGTTCCAGTGGGCAACCGGGCGGTATTCGTCGACGATCACCACCACCGTGTCTGGCCACCGCTTCTGCACTCTGACCGAAGACACCCATGGGATTCGGGCCGTTGTTTGCCTTATTTCATCCAGATCAACGGTGAAGAAACTGGACTGAGTCTGCGGCAGCAGTGATGCCCGAAGTTGTTCGGCGCTGACGCGCTCGAACCTGCCCTGCACTTCGAGCCAGCGAATTGGCCAGCGGTCGCGGGTGGTAATGCCCAGACTCACCCAGACGCTCACGCCGAGCGCCAGCAACAGTAGCAACAGCACCAGCACAAAGCCGGCTTGTTTGCTGATGGACCCCGCGCGGCGGCTCACAGGCTAGTCTCCAGGATTCGCCACACCAATTCGTCGAAATCGATGCCGACAACGGCTGCTTCCTGCGGCACCAGACTGTGGTCGGTCATGCCAGGAATGGTGTTGACTTCGAGGAACCAGGGGGCACCATTGTCGTCGAGCAGGAAATCCACTCTTCCCCACCCACTGGCGCCCAGCACGTCATACGCGCGTAGTGCCTCCCGGCGAAGTCTGACCTCTGTTTCCGGATCAAGCCCGCAGGGGCAGAAATAGCGTGTCTCGTCCGATTTGTACTTGGCCTCGTAGTCGTAGAATGCGCGCGGCGTTTCGATTCTGATGAGCGGCAGCGTCAGCCGACCGATGACCCCGCAGAAATACTCGCCGCCTCGAATTTCGGGTTCCATGATCACGACATCGCCGTATTCGCGCGCCATATCGACTGCGGCCGCAACCTGCCCCTGGCTTTCCACTCGCGAAATACCAATACTCGAACCCAGGCCGGAAGGCTTGATATACAGCGGAAAACCAAAGCGCCCCACTGCGCGCTCATAGTCTTCCTGGTCATGTCTGAACAGTTCAAACGGTGGTGTGGAAATCCCCAATCGCTCCCAGATCCACTTCGACCGCACCTTGTCCATCGTCAAAGCCGAGGACTTCAGGTCGGACCCGGTTACGGGCACATTCATCAGTTGCAGCGCGCCTTGCAGCGAGCCATCCTCGCCGTCAGGCCCGTGTATCAGGTTGAACACGCGATCCACGTTCCCCTGACGAATTCCTTCAAACAGCGCCCCCGCGCCGTCATAGACTTCATGGGCGACGCCGAGACGTTCCAGGGCTGCTGAAACCGCGCTTCCCCCGTCCAGCGACACTTCACGCTCGGCGCTGGCGCCGCCCACCGCGAGCGCAACACGGCCAAATACCGCGGGATCGCTGAAACGCGGCGCGGGAATCATGGCTCTCTCGGCCAGGGAAATCGGATGATTGCTCACGACTGGCTCACCCCCTTGAGCCCTTCATCTCGAATCGTCTGGGCGATGTGGCCAATGCTGCCCGCACCCATCATCAGAACCAGATCGCCACCCTCCAGCATGGAGGGCAGTTCTTCGGGTAGACGGTCCACTTCGGGAATCAGGATCGGCTCAACGCGCCCGCGAGCCCGGATCGACTGACACAGCGCCCGTGCGTCGAAGCCGTCGATTGGCTGCTCACCTGCCGGGTATACGTCCGTGATCACCAGGTGATCGGCTCGTGACAACACGTCGCTGAAGTCGTCGAACAGGTCACGGGTGCGCGT
>JBFHEJ010000104.1:0-7739 GCA_041584255.1 Lysobacterales bacterium | reverse complement strand
TCGACACCATCATCAATCAGGCCAATTCCGGTATCCGCTGCGTGTACGTGGCGGTCGGGCAGAAGCAATCAACCGTGGCCAACGTGGTGGCCAAGCTCGAAGAGCATGGCGCCATGAAGAACACCATCGTGGTCAACGCCAGTGCCTCGGAATCGGCCGCTATGCAGTACATCGCGCCCTATTCCGGTTGCACCATGGGCGAGTACTTTCGCGATCGCGGCGAAGACGCCCTGATCATCTACGACGACCTGACCAAGCAGGCGTGGGCCTATCGCCAGGTGTCCCTGCTGCTGCGCCGCCCGCCGGGCCGTGAAGCGTATCCGGGTGACGTGTTCTATCTGCACTCGCGGCTGCTCGAGCGCGCCGCGCGTGTCAACGAGGACTATGTCGAGAAATTCACCGACGGCAAGGTCAAGGGCAAGACAGGCTCGCTGACCGCGCTGCCGATCATCGAGACCCAGGCCGGTGACGTGTCGGCCTTCGTTCCGACCAACGTGATCTCCATCACCGACGGCCAGATCTTCCTCGACAACGACATGTTCAATTCCGGCATCCGCCCGGCCGTGCACGCGGGTCTGTCCGTGTCGCGCGTTGGCGGCGCGGCTCAGACCAAGGTCATCAAGAAGCTCGGTGGCGGCGTGCGACTGGCGTTGTCGCAGTACCGCGAGCTGGCTGCCTTCGCGCAGTTCGCTTCCGATCTCGACGCAGCCACCCGCAGGCAGCTCGACCGTGGCCAGCGCGTGACCGAGCTGATGAAGCAGCCGCAGTACTCGCCGATGTCGGTGGCGGAAATGGCCGTGTCCCTGTACGCAGCGGATCGCGGTTATCTCGACAAGATCGAACTCGAAAAAATTGTGCCTTTCGAGAAGGCCTTGCTCGATTACATGAACAATGCGCACGGTGAATTCATGCGAGAGCTGAACAAGGGTGACTGGAACGACGACATCGAGGGCAGGCTGAAAGCGGCTGTCGAAGACTTCATGTCGACCGGCAGCTGGTAAGTAACGGCAGGAGCAGGACATGGCGGGCGCCAAGGAAATCACCGGCAAGATCAAAAGCATCGAAAACACCAAGAAGGTGACCTCGGCGCTTGAAATGGTCTCGGCGAGCAAAATTCGCCGCTCCCAGGAGATGATGAACGAAAGCCGCCCGTATGCGCGGATGATGCGGCGCGTCATCGGGCACCTCGGCAAGGCCAACCCCGAGTTCCGGCATCCGTTCACCCTCCAGCACGACCGCAACGACCGCGTCGGCTACATCGTCGTTTCCACCGACCGCGGCCTGTGTGGCGGCCTGAACACCAACCTGTTCAAGATGCTGGTGGCCGATATCGCCAGGCGTCAGAAGGATGGCGCCAAGGTCCAGCTGGTCACGCTGGGCAAAAAGGCCTCTGCGTTTTTCCGCCGGGTCAACATCGAGATCGCCGCGCATGCCAGCGGGCTGGGCGAAAAACCGCAGATCGAGGACCTGATCGGCACTATCAAGGTGATGCTCGACGCCTACCGCGAGCACCGCATCGACCGCGTCTACATCGCCTACAACGATTTCATCAACACCATGTCGCAGCAGCCGGAGATCCAGCAACTGCTGCCGCTGCCGGAAACCGACGACGAGGAAGTGCGGGACATCTGGGATTACCTCTACGAACCGGATGCCGAGACCCTGCTTGACCTCGTCCTGGTGCGTTACATCGAGGCGCTCGTTTACCAGGCGGTACTGGAAAACGGGGCGTCGGAGCACGCCGCGCGCATGATCGCCATGAAGAACGCGACTGAAAACGCGGGTGAACTGATCGACGAGCTGACCCTGGCCTACAACAAGGCGCGCCAGGCAGCGATTACACAGGAAATTTCAGAAATCGTCGGCGGCGCAGCCGCTGTTTAAGGGGTCAGAGTGAAAATTTTGAATCAGGGTCAGGGTAGGCACACATTTGAGAGAGTTTTTACTCTGACCCCAATTATCGGGAAAGCATTATGAGCAAAGGAAACATAGTACAAGTCATCGGCGCCGTGGTGGATGTCGAGTTCGAGCGCGCGGACATGCCAAAGGTCTACGACGCACTCACGGTGGATGACACGGAAATCATGCTCGAGGTGCAGCAGCAGCTCGGCGACGGCGTAGTGCGCTCGATTGCGCTCGGTTCCACCGATGGCCTCAAGCGAGGTATTCCGGTGACCAACACGGGCGCACCTATCTCTGTGCCCGTCGGCAAGGAAACCCTGGGCCGCGTCATGGACGTCATGGGCCGGCCGATCGACGAAGCCGGGCCGATTGGCGAGAAAGAACGTCGCCCGATTCACGTCAAGCCGCCCAGCTACGAGGAGCAGGCTGGCGGCAATGAGCTGCTGGAAACCGGCATCAAGGTCATCGACCTCGTCATGCCCATCGCCAAGGGCGGCAAGGTCGGCCTCTTCGGCGGCGCCGGCGTGGGCAAGACCGTAACGCTGATGGAGCTGATCCGAAACATCGCCATGGAGCACGAGGGCTACTCCGTATTCGCCGGCGTGGGCGAGCGTACCCGTGAGGGCAACGACTTCTACCACGAGATGAAGGAGGCCGACGTCCTCAATAAGATCGCGCTGGTCTACGGCCAGATGAACGAGCCGCCCGGCAATCGTCTGCGCGTGGCGCTGACCGGCCTGACCATCGCCGAAGGCTTCCGCGACGAGGGCCGTGACGTCCTGATGTTCATCGACAACATTTACCGCTACACGCTGGCCGGCGTGGAAGTGTCCGCACTGCTGGGCCGCATGCCTTCGGCCGTGGGCTACCAGCCCACCCTGGCGCTGGAAATGGGCATGCTGCAGGAGCGCATTACCTCCACCAAGCAGGGCTCGATCACGTCCTTCCAGGCCGTGTACGTGCCCGCCGACGACCTGACCGACCCGTCGCCGGCCACCACCTTTGCCCACCTCGACGCCACCCTGGTGCTGAGCCGTGGCATCGCCGAGCAGGGCATCTACCCGGCCGTGGATCCGCTCGACTCTACCTCGCGCCTGCTCGACCCGAACCTGATCGGCCAGGAGCACTACGAGACCGCCCGCGGCGTGCAGTCGGTGCTGCAGCGTTACAAGGAGCTGAAGGACATCATCGCCATCCTCGGCATGGACGAACTTTCCGAAGACGACAAGCTCACCGTGGCGCGGGCCAGAAAAGTCCAGCGCTTCCTGTCACAGCCGTTCTTCGTGGCCGAAACCTTTACCGGCTCGCCTGGCAAGTACGTGCCGCTGAAGGAGACCATCCGCGGCTTCAAGGGCATCGTTGAAGGTGAATACGATCACCTCGCCGAGCAGGCCTTCTACATGGTGGGCAGCATCGAAGAGGCGGTTGAGAAGAACGAGAAACTTGCGAAGGAAGTGGCGTAAGAATGGGGTCAGAGCAAAAATAGGAATAAATCCATGACCTCTGAAAATACGCGCCTTTCGCACTATTTTTACTCTGACCCCCAAATTTGGTGACGCATGAGTAAGACGATACGTTGTGACATTGTTTCCGCCTATGAGGAGATCTTCTCGGGTGAGGCGGCGATGGTGTTTGCCACCGGCATGGTCGGCGAGCTGGGCATCAGCCCGCGCCATGCGCCGTTGATCACCCAGCTCAAGCCGGGGCCCGTGCGCGTGCAGCAGGCCAACGGCGAAGAAGCCATGTTCGTGGTCGGTGGCGGCATCCTGGAGGTGCAGCCCCACATCGTCACCGTGCTCGCCGACACCGCGGTGCGCGCCACGGACCTCGATGAGGCGGCGGCCAGCCGCGCCAAGGAAGAGGCCGAACGCGCACTGCAGGATTCGACCGGCAAGATGGAAATCGCCGAGGCCCAGGCCAAGCTGGCCGAGGCCGTGGCCCAGCTCCGTGCGCTGGAGCAACTGCGCAAGAAGATCAAGCGCTAACCCGTTTTTCAGACCCGATCTTGACGCCGGCCTCGCGCCGGCGTTTTTTTGTGGCTAACCCGGCCCCAGAATCATGCTGCATCCGCCGCGCCGCGCAATTTCCTCATCCAGCCGCTCCCACAGCCGCGCCCGGGTGAGCTCTGCCTCGCTGAAATGACGATCGAAGAAGTCGAACACTTCGCCGCCGGTTCGCGGCAGGCCCGCCGCCAGGTCGCGGCAGCGCATCTCCAGAATCTGGTCGGGCAGCGCCTGCAGCACCGCGTTGGTGACGCCCCATCCGACATTGCTGTTGTCACAGTCGTCGAAGAATCCATCCAGTTGTTCGTCGCCGAGCAGAATGTCCGTCATGGGTATCTGGGGAGTATAGGATTTCATCGCGGTGACATAGAGATCATCGCCATGCGAGAGGAACACGCCTTCCTCAACGAAATGGGGAATGGCGTGTCCGCAACCATCGGCACGCTGGACCGGGATGTTGACGGTTCGCAACACGCTGCGCAGGAACCCGGTGGTGCCCTGACACCCCCCGGTCCAGTGCTGCGCGGTGGTCCAGGGCGGGCGGACCGTGCCGCGCAAGGTGCGTTCCACCGGCTGAAAGCCCTCGTATTGCCAATGGGCCAGATTGCCGTCCCGGCTTCCCGGAAAATAGTCGCGCACCCCCGGCGGGTCCTCGATGGACGTGTCGTGGAACATCCTCCGGCACCAGTTCAACAGCGTGACAATGGTTTCGAGGGTGGTCGGCCTGACAATCTCATTTGACGTGAGCCAGGCATACACGCGCCCGGGATCCCCTGGTGTGGCCTTGCCCACGAACTGGTGCAGGCTGTGCATGCCGAGCCTGTCATCCCAGGTATACATGTGCTGGCTGTCCAGGAGGTAGGCCAGGTGATCTCCAGAGAGCCTCGAGAACCGCCAGGGCACCCGCTCCTCGATCTCCATGCAAAGCGATTGCGCTACGTGCGCAAAAAAGGTGCGCTTGGCAATCTCGACCGAGTATCCCACTGCGTAGACACTGTCCAGCCGCTCGCCGCGCCCATCCCTGAAGTAGCGAAAATCGCCAATTGGTGGGTCTTCGACCAGCCCGGCATCCGACGTCTCTTTCAGCTGATCGAAGAGCGATGCCAGCAGCCGCTTGTCCTCCCGGCTCCAGGAGGGGTAGTGAATGGCCGTGGTCGCGTCGGGCCGCCAGATAATGGCGCTGCGAATCGCCGGCGTCTCGCGGATCCAGCGGTCGAGCGTGAAGCCGATATCGATCCGGGGATCGTTGTTGCCTTCCCTGCAATGCCGGATGCGGTACTGGGTCTGGCGAATCCGGCACATCACCCGCTCGCTGCCAAAGGTGATCAGCAGGGCGAGGATGAGGAAGACCAGCAGGATCCGCAGCCGAATCTGCAGCAGGGCACAGTCGAGCGGCGACGAGGGGGGAAAAACGGGTGCGTAGCAGGGTCGGTACATGATCGGTCGTCCTTGCCGAGTTCAGCACCAGTATAGGATACGATCTCCGTGGCCGAACCCCGTCAGGGGCGCAGATTCTTCAGGCAGGAGCACACGTGACGCCGAAAGAAATCGAACGGTACCTGCACCAGCACATCCCGCTGTCGCGCGACATGGCGGTGTCGGTGCTGGCCCTTGAGCGCGACGCTGTGGTGTTGCGGGCGCCGCTAAAACCAAACAAGAATCACCGTGACACCGTGTTCGGCGGCAGCGCCGCGGCGTTGGCCATCCTGGCGAGCTGGACGCTCCTGCACACTCGGCTGCGCGCGCAAGGGATTGAGAGCCGCCTGGTCATCCAGCGCCACACCATGGAGTACGAGCGGCCCATCGTCGGCGCCTTCACTGCAAGTGCGACGCTGTCCGAACCGGAAAAGTGGGATGCCTTTACGCGCATGCTGACACGCAAAGGCAAAGCCCGGGTTACCGCCGGGGCCGTGCTGGAGCATGAAGAAGTTATCGTCGGCAGGTTTCGCGGGGAATTCGTAGCACTGGCGCCAGATGGATACTGATTAACGCGTTCCGCCTGGCCGAGGTGTTTCGCAAGGCAGGGCGTTCACCCGCTTGCATCCAGCGGGGACAGGGCCCCGAGCGCTCCACGCCTGGCCACGTGTGTATAAATCATCGTCGTCTGCACGCTCGAATGGCCGAGCAGGCTTTGAATGGTGCGGATGTCCGTGCCCGATTCCAACAGGTGCGTGGCGAACGAATGCCGCAGCGTATGGCAGGTGACGCGTTTCTGAATTCCTGCACGTAGCGCAGCGTCGGTCACGGCCCGCCGCAGCGTCGTGGCATGCATGTGGTGCCGATAGGATTGCCCTTTTTCCCTTGGGTCCCGGGATCGCTGGCTGCTCGGAAACAGGTATTGCCAGTAGAACCGCTTAGTTGAAGCGCCGAGCTTTTGCTGCAGGGCAAACGGCAATTTCGCCGCCCCGAATCCTTCCGCCAGGTCCTGGTTGTGGACGTTGCGCACCAACGCAATCTGGGCAGAGAGGCGCTCGTTCAGGCGCTCGGGCAGCACGGTGACACGGTCCTTGCCTCCTTTGCCCTCATGGATATGAACGGTTTGGCGGTTTAAATCGACATCACCGACCCGCAATCTCAAACATTCCATGGCCCGAAGCCCGCTGCCATAGAGCAGGGCCGCGGGCGATCGAGCGGCGCCGCGCGTGCGCTCCAGCAGATCAGCCACTTCCGTTCGACTCAATACAACGGGCGCCCTTTTCCTGGGCTTCGCGCGGACGACGTCGTCCAGCCACGGCAACTCCAATTCGAGAACGCACCGATAAAGAAACAGGATGGCCTGCAAAGCCTGATTCTGTGTAGCCGGGGCGACGCGCCTGTTAACCGCCAGGTGCGTCAGGAATTGCTCGATTTCGTCCTTGCCCATCCCCTTCGGATGGCGCTTGTCGTGGAACAGGATGAACCGGCGAACCCACTGCACATAATTGCGCTCGGTGGCCAGGCTCAGGTGCCTCAGCCGTATCGCTTCGCGCATCTGTGTCAACAGCCTGCTCATGCACCCCAAGTCGAATACAGGTCAGGTGAGAGAATGGCA
Organism: Lysobacterales bacterium; assembly: GCA_041584255.1. Taxonomy (GTDB): domain Bacteria; phylum Pseudomonadota; class Gammaproteobacteria; order Xanthomonadales; family SZUA-36; genus JAUIBE01. Next base: position 803 of record JBFHEJ010000104.1, on the reverse strand, counting down.
CGCAATGAATCACTGGATTGTCAGGAAAAGAGACTATGTTACGTAGGAAAATGGTGCCTAACCGAGCACGCGCACCTGCAATTAAGAATATGTTAGAAAATAACCTGGGGGTTTTTTGGGGGTTGCGAGGCGATAGTATGTGCCACTTCAAATCCACATAATTAACAGCGCACCAAAGCGCCAATTGTTAGTTATGTGCTTTTGGTACCGGAGAGAACATTGAACGCTCAACAAATATTTCTACTGGTTGCCGCGATTGGTTTATTTCCTATAGCGCTGTCATATGGGGTGGCTCCTCAGGAAAGCCTGAGTTATCTCTTCAATATTGAGGTCTCTGACACAAACAGCATTCATATATTCAGGGCTGTAATGGGCCTGTATTTAGCACTTATCGCTTTCTGGTTGGTTGGGATATTTAATATTCAGCTCAGGTTGGCTGCACTCTACAGCCTTATTGTGTTTATGTTTGGCTTGGCCGCAGGCAGAATCTTGAGCTTGGTGCTAGAAGGTATGCCTCACTGGCTGTTGGCCACCTATTTGGTGCTCGAGTTAGCTTTTGGCGCGATTGGAGTGATTGTGATTAAGAAATCAAGGCATTCAACTGCATAGTACTAAGGAGCCAGATTGCACATAACAATTCATTCAAGGCGGACGCCCTAAAGGGCACGCGCAACGGCATCGCCTTGCAATTTCGACACTTCGTGTCTTTCATTGCTGCAGCTCCTGCCTGCGCTGCTTAATTCAAACGTTAAGCTGCATCTGGCGCCTTGCACATACTTAATTCGGTATATATACTAAATATA
>JBFHEJ010000103.1:0-7793 GCA_041584255.1 Lysobacterales bacterium | reverse complement strand
GAATGACAGCGCGGGGCATGCGCAGGCGTTGTTGAAGATCATTTCCGAGGCGAATCGCGGTTAGTGCCCGCGGCCAGAGGCGTACCCGCGGCGCGCCCCGCAGGTGCGGCTTTAGCCGCGGCCAATCAAAGCAAATGCCGCAAATTCGGCAGGTACTTCTCCAACGACCCGGTATTGAAAGCCACCACTTCGTTTCCGGCCTCAATCACACCCTCATCCATCAGGTGTGGAAGCGCGGCGATACAGGCCGCCCCTTCGGGGCAGATCCACCATCCCTTTGTTTTCCAGACTGAGGACAGGGTCGACGTAATGTCGTCCTCGTCAATGGCCAAAGCCATGCCGCCGCTTTCGGCGATGATCTCGAGCACCCGGAAGTGGCCGACCCCGCCGGGGACGTTCAGGCCGTAGGCCAGGGTCTGTCCGGCCGGCCCGGACTGCGTGTCCGCCGCGCCCTGCGCGAAGGCCTCGACCAGCGGCGCCGTCGCCTGCGATTGAACGCAGACCATTTTTGGACGCTTGCTGCCGATCAGGCCCAGCGCCTCCAGCTCGCCGAAGGCTTTCCACATGCCCAGCACGCCGGTGCCGCCGCCGGTGGGGTAGATCACGACGTCCGGTATTGACCATTTTCCAACGGCCGTTGTCGGCTCCGCGAGTTCCAGGCCCAGCGTCTTCTTGCCCTCGATGCGCCAGCCCGGCTCGCGAAAGGTGGCGACACTGAACCAGCCCTCGGGGATCCAGTCGTGTTCCAGCAACTGACCCGCTTCGCGAATCGTGCCCTCGACGGTCACCAGGTGAATGCCCGCGTTTTCCTGCGCCAGCGCAGCGACGCCGCCCTTGATGGGCGTCGGCGTGTCTGCGGGCATGGCCACCACAGCACCGAGTCCTGCGGCGCGCGCATAGACGGCCAGGGAGTCTCCCGCATTACCCTGGGTCGGCACAGCCAGCTTGCCGATGCCCAGCGCCCTGGCCATGGTCACGGTCATGGCCATGCCGCGGTCCTTGAAGCTTTGGGTTGGGTTGGCGCCAAAACCCGGGTGCGCCTTGCCCTCGTCTTTCATGCGCAGGCTGAATCGGCCTTGTTTTGCCAACGGATGGTCGTTGTAGTTCAGCTCTGGCGTATGGCCTTCGCCCAGGCTGATGATGTGCTCACGCTGACGTGCATCTGATGCGTCCAAAGGCAACAGGGCGCCGAAACGCCACATGCTGCTGGTTTTCGGGTGGTACCAGCCGAGCGCAGGATGGTCGTGGCGAATGCGGTCGGTGTCGGGTTCCATCTGCACCGGGCGCTGATCCCGGGGACAGAGATTCATCGGCGTGTCGATCGGATACAACGCACCGCAGCCGGTGCAGCGTGCGATCTCGAATGCCGGGTTGAACACTTAACCTGCCGAGCCTGCCGTTGCGAGCTACAGGGTGGTCATTTGCAGGTGGTAATAAGGCGGGCGTTCCTTGTAGCGGCGGATCGTCAGCCGCAGCACTTCTTCGAGAAAATCGCCATAGTCCATGCCGGCCACCTGGGCGACCTGCGGCACGCAGTCGGTGGGCCCAATCGATGGGTTGGGGTTGACCTCCAGCACGTAGGGGTTGCCCTTGGCGTCGACCCTGACTTCGCAGCGGCCATAATCGCTGCAGGCCACGACGTTGTAGGCATCAAGGGCGATCTCGGAGATCAGTGAAGTAAGTTTACTTGGCACGCCTTTGGGCGGGCGCTGGACCTCGATGCCCTTTTTGTGCACCTCGCTGCCTTCGAATTTGGCTTCGTAGGGGAACATGTTCCAGTAGCCTTCGGGCAGGCTCTTGAAGACCGAGCGCGACAGGGGAAGCACGCGCTGGTCATCGGCCCAGTTGCCCATGATCGAGACGTCGTATTCGTCGCCGTCGATGAACGCTTCGATCAGGACCGGGCGCTTGAGTTCGCCGAGCACGTAGTCAATGCGCTCCAGCAGCGCCTTGCGCGAATCCACCACCGAATCGTTGGTGATGCCGATCGAGCTGTCGCTGTTGGCCGGCTTGACGATGGCGGGCAGGGGGAAATCCTCGTCGAATTGCTCATCGCGCTCGTAGAGGTAATCCCAGGGAGGGGTCGGGATCTTGTGGAACGCGAACAGCTTCTTGACCTTGATCTTGTCCAGGCACAGGCTCAGCGTGAACGGGTTCGAGCCGGTGTATGGAATGCGCAGAATGTCGAACAATGCCGCGGCGTGAGGCTCCAGGAGGCTCGAATGATTGATGCGCTCACACAGGTTGAAGATCACGTCGATGTTGCGCCCCTGGATCTCCCTGGCGGCCTCGAAAGGCTGATTGAAGTCGAGGAAGGTGGTGCGGTAGCCGCGGTCTTCCAGGGTGTCGGCAATTTTCTGTGCATCCGAGGTCAATTCGGCCTCGATCGGGTTATCGCTGCCTGCGAAGGCATTGCTGGCGATGCCGACATGGAGGTTGCGCTGCTCTTCCTTGGAAATTGCACGCAGGTGTTCGATGCGAGCAGCGCCGAGCACGGCGTCGCGATAAAAGCGCGCCGCGGACAGGCTGCTTTTTCGCACCGTTCTGCCGAGCGAGGAGCCGCGCGAGAACCTGGCGATCTCCATTTTGCAATTCGACATGATCCGCTCGACACGCTCTTCAGCCTCACCGAGCGTGTCGGCGGTGGCGTAAGCCCAGCCGAGATACTCATATCCCTGTGGTGGCGCAAGCACTGCATCACCGACCCGTTTGAAAAAGGCGATTTCGCCGTGCTCGACCTTTTCCGGCAGCGACAGGGAGGCCAAAACACCCGAATAGGGCGGCAGAAAGTATTGTCCTGATACGAACTTTTTGGGTGTTTCCGGCTTGTGGATCGGACTGAGGTACTCTCCGGTGGCGATCTTGGCGGCATTCTCGACAAAATCGACCCCCCAGGCGATGCGGATGAAGTCGTAGACCTCGTCTCCGCCCATCCGCAGGTTGATCTCGATCGGCATCGGACCGCGTGATCCGTACTTGGCCTCGAAGTGGATACAGCCGTTTTCGACCCCCAGCCGTTCGAGCATTTCCTCGGCCATGGCCACCAGTTCGTCCTGCTGGGGCTGGGAAAGGCGCGACGGGATACACTGGCCGGTCTCGACGAAGTACGGCTCGCGTGTGGCATCGTTGTCGCTGATCGACCAAAATTTGAATTTGCCGTTCTGCAGCAGGATATCGACGTCCACCTCGTTACCGTCGATGTATTCCTCGGCCATGATCTGGGTGCCGGCGTAGAGCGCGGGTTCGATCTCCACTGAAATATTGGCGTTGATGTAGGCCACGGTTTCCCTGAGCGACTCGGCGTCGTCAACACGGATGACGTAGGAACTGCTGCTGCCAAAAATAGGCTTGATCACCAGCGGAAACTTCAGGTGCTTGACGGCCTGGACGACGTCCCCGTCCGGATCGAGCATGGCGTAACCCGGATGAGGCAGATCATGTTGCTGGCAGAACTCGCGAAACAGGTGCTTGTCCCGGGCGCGCCGGGCGACATCGAAGGGAATGCCGATCAGTCCCAGCTCGTCGGTCACCTTCGCCGCCAACACCACGTCATCGTCCCAGAACGTCAGGGAGCCATGGGGCTTCAGCTCCGGTCGGCGCTTGAAGAAGGCGTTGACCGCGCGCAGACAGGCGTCGTGGTCGGTGGTATCGGCAAGAATCCAGTGGGCAGCATAGCCTTTGGCCCAATTGACGTTTTTGTTGAGAATGATCAGTTCGTAGCCAAGGTCGTTGAGACGCCTCAGGGTGAAGCGCTTCTTGCGGCTGCCGGTGTTGACCACCAGCAGACGTTTGCCGTTCTTCCTGGCGTCACTCGCCATCTGTGCTCTCCGTAATTTCGTGCCCGGCGGTCATTTCAGCCGGCGCTGCAATCACTTTGCGAAAACATACCACGCGCTCGACCTCCTCGAACCCGAGTCCAAGATGGGCCCGGATGCTGACGTGGTTGTCGACATCGGAGTCCGAGGCAAACTCGCGGATGCCCTGCTCAGCGCCCCACGCCTCCGCGGCACGGCAAAGTGCCGCCGATATGCCCTTGCCGCGATACTCGGGCAGGACGAATATGCCTTCGAGAAACATTACCGGGGTGTCCGCGCAGCCATTGACGTAATCGCGCCGCACCGAGATTTCGGCAAAGCCAACGGCTTCGCCCTGGGCATCGTTGGCAATCAGGGCAAAGTAGGGCGGGTGCTTGGTGGTGAACTTTTTCAGCGACGCGTAGTGCTCTTCCTCACTTTCGCCGTCCCAGAATGCGCAGCGCAGCGGCAGCCAGTCCGGATCACGGATATCCTCGGTACGCCTGACCTCGACGCGAATGGGAGCCTGCCTCCTCACGGGCCTGAGTATAAGCGTTTTAGAGGCGGTCAAATACGACCGCGTGAAGCCAGCCTAGGCTGGCCAAAGCCAGGCAAAAACCGCTGCGGTAACCACGGCGTAAATGATGCCGTCGACGATGTCCTTGATGGTGCGGCTCCAGCTGTGGCCAAACCAGATGGCGCCCATGGCATGTGCACCGGCGTAGGCCAGAGAACCGATGATGGCCACGTAGTGGAACACCAAACCGAAGGCAGCTCCGTTTTCCAGCGTCACAGACGCGATCCAGCCCAACAGGGTTGAGATGACCAGGCAGTAGATGAACCATTGAACCAACTGGCTGCCCATTTGGGTCGGATCACCTTTCCACACCACCATCATCAGTGCCGGGCCTTCCTTGGCTTTCCTGAGCCACTCCGGATCTTTCCTCGCCTTGCCGTCAGCGGCATGCGGCACCGTGTATTGCCCGGGAGGCACGCCTTTCAGGGCCTCGCGAGCGCGGTCTTCGTCGGGCAGTTTGTTCCAGTCCGAGTTGTGCCACTGGATCACGGTCCAGATCAGGCTGCTAACGATGAAAACGGCGACAGCGGACAGCAGGATGGGCAGCCACAAGGGTAAGAGATCAGGGACCATTTCAAGCCTCCTTTATTCAGTGTTTCACGATTCGTTCAAGGTGTCGGTCAATTCTGCCTGGAGGGTCCGCCGCGCAACGATTACCACCAACGCCGCAAGCACCAACACAGCCACCGTCGCAACCACGAAAAGAACCGCTTGCATGCCTTCAAGGGCAACCCGGCCATTGACGATGTCGGCCACGTCCGACGCCAGGGTGCCGAGGTAAACGAACAACAGGATCGCCGGCACCATTCCAAGCATAGTCCCTGCGATGTAATCGCGCAGACGTACGTCGGTGAGGCCGTGGCTGTAATTCAAGGCTGGAAACGGCAGCAGCAGGATCAGCCGTGTCAGGAACACCACGAAAAAACCCTTGCGCCGCACGGCGCGGTCGATGAGCTGAAACTTCGGCTGTTGGGCGATGCGGCGCGAAACCCATGGCCGCCCCAGCGTCCTGGCGATCAGGAATGCTGCCGTCGATGCGAAAAAAGTCGCTGCCCACACCAACAGGAAGCCCTTGACCAGGCCGAAGAGGAAGCCCGAGAGCATCATCAATATGGATGCCGGCAGCATGATGAGGATGCCCGCGACCAGGAACCCCAGCATGGCCAGCATGGACCAGCGAGGATGCTGCTCGACCCAGGCTTGCAGCTCCTGCACGATTCGCTCGACCGGCAACAGGAAGGCGGCCGTCACCAGGGCGGCCAGGATCAGAAGCAGGGCCGTCAGTCGCGGTCTCTTGATGAACGTCATGGCAGCCTGAAATCGGGATTGTCCGGGATCGCTATGGTATATTTTTTCCCGACAGCTGTTCTGCATCAGGGGTCGCAAGGATCGCGGCTGCTACGACATGGAGGTCGGCACCGGGCAATTCCTCCGCGTGTTTTTCATCGCCGGCGCCCTCGCCTGCACGGGCGTCTGCGTGCCGCTGCAAGCCGGGTCGCAACCGGTCAGCTACGGCATCGTTTACGTGCGCCAGCCGAGATTCGGCGAAAACCAGAACACCGCCTGGCCCGAAATCTTCCACCCCGGGCGCATCGATCCGGTCGCCGATCTCATGCTCCTTCATCCGGATGGCAGCAGGGTGCGGCACCTGGAGTGAGGGCCGCCCCGCGGCATCGGGGCGTTATTTGATGTGCTCGATTGATGGGGGCCAGGTTGAATCAACCCAGTTCAACCTGACCCCAAAACATCAACCGGTCATCATGGCGACGGGATTCTGCGTATCTGCACGTAAGCAACCGGGTTGCGCCAGTCGTAGGTCGACGGATCGAGATCGCCAATACCCTGGATGCCCTGGGAGATGAAGACATAGCCCTCACCGTCCTCGCCCGGCGAACCGCCCGCGCCGCCACACACCGGTCCTGGAATGTTCGCGCACAGTTCGTCGTTGGGCTCCGAACCGGCGTCGTAGGCCGGAACCAGCGCGGTACTCGAACGGTGGGGAAGGATCATGGCGTTAAGGCCGACGAAGGTGTCATTGGTGGGAATCAGCATGGCCGCAAAACTCAGCCTGCCGCGCAGGATGTCCCCACGAATGGCCACCGTCACCGTCTCTCCTGGCAGCAACAGGCCATCGGTGGTCTGGATGTCGCGCACTTCAGAGGGAAACAGGGAAAGCAGATCGGCCATGGGACCGACGTCACCACCCTCGGCCAGCGTGGACAATTCTTCGCTGGCGGCATCGCCCGGAGTGAACAGACTCATGGACGGCACATGCGTTGCCAGGATGAATGGTGTAAATGCCTGGTCCTCGGTCAGGTTGGTGATGGTCACCTCGTAGTTCTTGAAAAACTGCGCCTGCACCGGGATGGCCGTGAGCGCCAGGGCGAGGGTCGCGATGGTCGCCGACAGGGGTTTCGAGAGGATCTTCATGGGCATCTCCTTGAAGGATTTTTGAAACGATCCGGCGTGGCCGGTCCGATACCCATTCTCAGCCCGCCATTTCACGCCCTTATCACGATGACTGATCGAAGCTGCAGCTCTAAGGCTCTGTTTTGCATAGGTAAATGAAAGCCAACCCATCGCGCCGTGATATTTCTGTGAGATTTCTGGTCTAGATTCGGTGCATGAGTGCGGCAAACCACAACTCGCAGTGCGACCCATGAATCATGTTCGCGGTGAAAACTCCATGCGCGGCCTCGACACCCACACCGTCGAATCGCGCAAGATCCTCGTGATCGAGGATGAGCAAGACATTGCGGAATTGATTGCCTTGCATCTGCGTGATCATCACTTCTCGGTCACGATCGCGACCGATGGCCACGAAGGGCTGCGCCAGGCCTATGCGCGGGACTGGGACCTCGTCATTCTCGACATCAAACTTCCCGGTCCGGATGGACTGTCGATCTGTCGCAATCTACGGCGCGACAAGGCCTACATGCCGATACTGATGCTCACTTCCAAATCTTCCGAGCTGGATCGCGTCCTGGGCCTCGAGCTCGGCGCCGACGATTACCTGACCAAGCCCTTTAGCGTGAACGAATTGGTCGCGCGGGTGAAGGCTGTTTTTCGACGAATCGACTCCCTGCAAAAAAGCCTGCCCGGAATAAACCAGGACATTTGCATCCGCGGGCTGCGGATCGATCCCGCTAGCCGCACGGTGACGCTCGACGACAGCCCGGTTGCATTGACCGCGCGCGAATTCGACTTGATGTTGCACTTCGCCCACCACCCCAACCACGTGTTCAGCCGGGCGCAGCTGCTGGACCAGGTATGGGGTTATGGCCACGAAGGCTACGAACACACGGTGAACTCGCACATCAATCGTCTGCGCGCCAAGATCGAACGCGATCCGGCGAACCCCGAGTTCATCGTCACGGTTTGGGGCGTGGGCTACAAACTGCAGCCGTCATGAATACGCTTCT
>JBFHEJ010000102.1:0-7803 GCA_041584255.1 Lysobacterales bacterium | reverse complement strand
GGCCGCTGACTGAGGAAATCAGGTGCCAGGGGGCGGTCCATTTCAGGGCTTCAATCGCCGCCTCGGCCTGTTCACGGGCCTCCTCGCCTGCCAGCAGGTCGGCCTTGGTGAACACCAGCCAACGGGGTTTTTCCAGCAGTTCAGGGTCGTATTGCCGCATTTCTTCTTCCAGTTTGCCTACCTGGCGCACCAGGTCGGTCTCGAACGCGGTCGGACCCAGGTCAACGAGGTGCAGTAACAGCCGGGTGCGCTGCAAATGCCTGAGGAACTGAATGCCGAGCCCCTGCCCCTCCGCGGCGCCTTCAATGAGCCCGGGGATGTCTGCGATCACAAAGCTGCGTTCGGCGTCGATGCGCACCACGCCGAGGTTGGGATAAAGGGTGGTGAACGGGTAATCCGCGACCTTTGGCCTGGCCGCCGATACCGCGCTGATCAGGGTGGATTTGCCGGCATTGGGAAAGCCGAGCAGGCCAACGTCCGCCAGCACCTTCAACTCCAGGTGCAGGTCGCGCTCTTCCCCCGGACCGCCCGGCCTGGTTTGGCGGGGGGCGCGGTTGGTCGAACTCTTGAAGTGCACATTGCCGAGGCCGCCCTTGCCGCCCCGGGCCACGATGAGGCGTTGCCCGTCGGACGTCACATCGCCAATGTGATCCCCGGTTTGCGCATCGGTGACGATAGTCCCCAGCGGCACACGAATATGGATGTCTTCGCCGCTCTTGCCCGATTTCTGGCGGCCGGCGCCCGGCTCGCCGTTGGTCGCCTTGTAGGAGCGCTGGTGGCGAAAATCCGCCAGCGTGTTCAACCCCGAATTGCCTTCCAGGTAAACACTTCCGCCGCGCCCGCCGTCTCCGCCGTCGGGCCCGCCTTTCGGGATGTACTTTTCGCGCCGGAACGAGGCGCTGCCGTTGCCGCCCTTACCGGCGCGAACGGTGATTTCCGCTTCGTCGACGAATTTCATGGCGCTCTATTCTAATCCTGTGCTCTGGCAAAACCCGCTGTGCACCAAATCACATGCAAAAAAAACCCTGCCAATGGCAGGGCTTCAGGACGCAAACGGGAATGGCTTGTTGTTATTGCTCTGATTCCACGCTCACGAATTTGCGCTTAGGGCTGCCTCGTTCTTCGAATTTAACAAACCCGTCAGTCAGCGCGAAAAGGGTATGGTCACGGCCGACGCCAACGTTGGCTCCGGCGTGAAAGCGCGTGCCACGCTGGCGCACGATGATGTTGCCGGCCAAAACGGATTCACCACCGAATGCCTTGACCCCCAGGTACTTGGGATTCGAATCGCGGCCGTTGCGTGTACTGCCGCCTGCCTTTTTATGTGCCATTGCGCTATCTCCTGCGAACTCAGGCTTCGATGCCGGTGATTTCGAGCTGGGTGAAGTACTGCCGGTGCCCCATCTGGCGGCGATAACCTTTGCGCCGCTTGAATTTCTGCACCTTGATCTTGTCGTGGCGGCCGTGCTCGACAACGGTAGCGGAAACCTTGCCACCTTCGAGGAACGGCGTGCCGATTTTGACGTCGTCACCTTCACCAACCATGAGCACCTCGTCGATCTCGACCGTGGCGCCCTTCTCGGCTTCGATTTTCTCGACGGCAATCACGTCACCCTTGGAGGCGCGGTACTGTTTTCCGCCGGTTTTGAATACTGCGTACATGGGTATGACTCCGCCGAGCAAAATGCCTCAATAAAGATCCAGGGCAAACGGCCCCGCAAAAGGGCGGGAATGTTAGCGGTTTTGGGCTTCGCGGTCAACCATTCGGCCGCTCTGCAGGCGCGGTCCCGTGGCCGTGACAGTCGCGAGCACAGGCTCGCACCTACATTTTGGTTTTCGCACTCACGGCACGGTATCATTGGTGGTTTGCTCTTGCGACATGGATAGCTGATGAACGACGCCGAAAACCGGCCACAAGGCGCAGGCAAAGTGGGCACCCACAGCATCAAAATCCGCGGTGCCCGCACCCACAACCTGGCCAATATCGACATCGATTTGCCGCGCGATCGAATGATCGTGCTAACTGGCCTGTCGGGTTCTGGCAAGTCTTCACTGGCGTTCGACACCATCTATGCCGAGGGTCAGCGTCGTTACGTGGAGTCCCTGTCGGCGTATGCCCGGCAGTTCCTGTCAATGATGCAGAAACCGGACGTCGACCACATCGAAGGACTGTCCCCGACCATATCGATCGAGCAGAAATCGACTTCGCACAACCCGCGTTCAACGGTCGGCACCATCACCGAAATCTACGACTACCTGCGCTTGCTGTTCGCGCGTGTTGGAACGCCGCGCTGTCCGGATCACGACGTTCCATTGGAAGCCCAGACCATCAGCCAGATGGTCGACCACGTCATGAAAATCGCGGACGGCGAGAAAATGATGTTGCTGGCGCCGGTGGTGCGCGATCGCAAGGGTGAGCACCTGCAGTTGTTCAGCGAGCTTCGCGCCCAGGGCTTTGTGCGGGCGCGAGTCGACGGCGTCGTTTACGACATTGACGATGTGCCTGAACTGGAGCTGCGCAAAAAACACACGATTGAAGTCGTTGTCGACCGCTTCAAGGTCCGGGACGATCTCAAGCAGCGCTTGGCCGAGTCTTTCGAAACCGCCACCAATCTCAGCGACGGCCTGGCCATGGTCGTTTCGATGGACGCCGACAGCGGGCTTCCCGAGAAGCTGTTTTCCGCGCGTTTTTCCTGCGCTTACTGCGATTACAGCCTGCAGGAACTCGAGCCGCGCATGTTCTCTTTCAACAACCCCAACGGCGCCTGCCCGGCGTGCGACGGCCTCGGGGTGAGCCAGTATTTCGACCCCGAACTGGTGGTCAGCAAGAAGCAGGTCAGCCTGGCCGGCGGCGCGGTGCGCGGCTGGGATCGCCGCAACGCCTTTTACTTCACGACCATTCAGTCGCTGGCCAGGCACTATGGCTTTGACGTCGACGCGCCCTTCCAGGAATTACCGAGGAAAATCAGGGATATCGTGCTGTACGGCAGCGGTGAGGAGGTGATTGAATTTCGTTACACCACCGATGACGGCGTGCGCAAGCGGCGCCATCCTTTCGCCGGGATCATCCCCAACCTGGAGCGGCGATACCGCGAGACCGATTCGCGCATCGTGCGCGAGGAACTGGCCAAGTACATCAGCCAGGCCGCTTGCAGCGAATGCGGCGGACAGCGCCTCAATCGCGAGGCACGGCACGTGTTAATCGCCAACACCAACCTGCCCGAGATCACCAGTTGGCCGATCCAGCACTGCCTGGAGTTTTTCTCGGACCTGGAGCTTGCCGGCCGCCGCGGCGAAATCGCCGCCAAGATCGTGAAGGAAGTGCACGAGCGCTTGCAGTTCCTGGTCAACGTCGGGCTGGATTACCTGACCCTCGACCGCAAGGCCGACACCTTGTCGGGAGGCGAGGCGCAACGCATTCGCCTGGCCAGCCAGATCGGCGCCGGCCTGGTGGGTGTCATGTACGTCCTCGATGAGCCCTCAATCGGACTCCACCAGCGCGACAACGCGCGCCTGCTCTCGACGCTCACGCGCCTGCGCGATCTCGGCAACACCGTGATCGTGGTTGAGCATGACGAGGAGGCGATCCGCACGGCCGATCACGTGGTTGACCTCGGCCCCGGCGCCGGTGTGCACGGCGGCAAGATCGTTTTTGAGGGCGCGCCCGAAAACCTGGTCAAGGACGAGTCCTCGCTGACCGGGCAATACCTGTCCGGCAAGAAGTGCATCCCGATCCCTGCGCATCGAAGTGAACCAGACCCCGAACGGCTTTTACGCGTGTTTGGCGCCAGGGGCAACAACCTCAAGGACGTCACTCTGGAGATTCCTGCCGGCCTGTTCGTATGCGTCACGGGCGTCTCCGGTTCGGGGAAATCGACCCTGATCAACGACACTTTGCATAAGCTGGCTGCGCGGGAGCTGTACGGCGGCGCGACGCAGCCGGCACCATTCGAGCGCGTCGAGGGACTGGAGCTGTTCGACAAGGTGGTCGATATCGACCAGTCACCGATTGGGCGCACGACACGCTCGAACCATGCCACCTATACCGGCTTGTTCACGCCCATTCGTGACCTGTTTGCCGGCACCCAGGAGGCTCGCGCCCGCGGCTACAAACCAGGGCGGTTCAGTTTCAACGTCAAGGGTGGCCGCTGCGAGGCCTGCCAGGGCGATGGCCTCATCCGGGTTGAAATGCATTTCCTGCCGGACATTTATGTACCCTGTGACGTCTGCCGCGGCACACGCTATAACCGCGAAACGCTGGGCGTGACCTACAAGGGCAAGAACATCCACGATGTCCTGCAGATGACCGTGGAAGACGCCCTGGAGTTTTTCGAGCCGGTGCCGGCGGTGGCGCGAAAGCTGCGGACCATGGCCGATGTCGGGCTGTCTTACATCCAACTCGGGCAAAGCGCCACGACGCTGTCCGGCGGCGAGGCCCAGCGCATCAAGCTGTCACGCGAGCTGAGCAAGCGCGATACGGGCCAGACGCTGTACATCCTCGACGAGCCCACCACCGGCCTGCATTTCCACGACATCGAGCAACTGCTTCAGGTGCTGCATCGCCTGCGCAATCACGGCAATACGGTCATCGTCATCGAACACAACCTGGACGTGATCAAGACCGCGGACTGGATAATCGATCTCGGACCGGAGGGTGGCGACAAAGGCGGCGAAATCATCGCCCGGGGAACGCCCGAGAAAATCGCCGGAATGGCGCACTCCTACACCGGCCAGTTCCTGGCGCCGATCCTGGGCGCGGCTCAGCAACGGAAAACCGCCTAGTCGCAACAAACTGGTCGCGCGACCACAACGCCGCTCCGACCAGTCGGCCCGGTGCAGGAGCGAACCTGCGGTCGCGAACCGATTTTACAAACAATTTGCATTCGAAGCGGAGCGTGCTGGGCTAGAGTAGGTCCAAGCTGAACCCAACCCATTCCATTGGAGATCGATCGATGATTACCCCGATTTGGCAACCTCGCCGGAAACAGCTTGGCCTGGCGCTCGGCATGGCGCTGGGCCTCTGCGGAACCTTTCCGGCCGCGGCCGCGGACAGCGGCAGCGACGATTCCGTCACCATCTACTCGCGCATGCAGCCCGGTGCGGTCAATCCCGACCTGTACCGCCCTGTCGGCGGCAACCAGTACGGCGGCAACGTGCCGGGGTACGCCATTGTCCGCCACGACCGAACCTACAATATTTCCCGCGGCGTCTCCGATCTGCGCGTGACGGACGTCGCGGCGCTGATCGATCCCACCACGGTCACCTTTAATTCGCACGACGTGCCGCAGACACGCGTCATCGAGCAGAGTTTTCAGTTCGACCTCGTCAGCCAGGCCAAACTGCTGGAACGCTACCTGGGCGAGCGCATCACAGTGGAGCAGCCCCGGGGCGACAACGTCGACCTGATCGAGGGTGTGTTGCTCGGGCTCGGCGACGGACTGACCCTGCAACTGGAGGACGGCAGCATCCAGGCCCTGAGACACTGGGGCAACGTGCGATTTTCACAACTGCCCGGCGGCCTGATCACCCGCCCGACACTGGAGTGGAAACTCGACAGCCCGCGCGGCGGGGAACAGCAAGCCCGCATCGCCTATGAAACCAAGGGCATGACCTGGTGGGCCGACTACAACGTGATCTACAGCGAGTCGGGCAGCAATCATTGTGAACTCGACCTGTCCGCCTGGGTCAGCATCATTAACCAGTCAGGTACGGGCTACGACAATGCCCGGATCAAGTTGATCGCCGGCGACGTTCACCGCGCGGAAATGGACCGTGGGCAGCGTGACGCCGTTTACCGCATGGCCGCGGCCCCGGAAGCGGAAGGATTCGTCGAGAAGTCGTTTTTCGAATACCACCTCTACACCCTGGGGCGGCGCACCAACCTGCCCAACAACTCGACCAAACAAATCCAGCTCATGCCTGCCGCGCGCGGTGTGGCTTGCGCCAAGGAGCTGGTTTTCGCCCCCACGCTGGATTTTGGCTGGTATGGCTACCAGCAACTCGACCGCAACTACGGCACCCACGGCAAGGCCGAAGTCGATGTGTTCCTGCGTTTCGCCAACGACGAGCAGCAGGGGCTCGGAGTAGCGCTGCCGGCGGGACGCATTCGGGTCAGCCAACTCGATGAGGACGACGACAGTCTGGAATTCATCGGCGAGGACGTCATTGATCACACGCCGCGTAACGAGGACGTCCTGATCGAAATGGGCGATGCCTTCGATGTGGTCGGCGAGCGGGTGCAAACCGATTTTCGTATCGACACGCGCACCCGAAATCTGTGGGAAACCTTCGAAATCAAGCTGCGCAACCACAAGGACGATCCGGTCGACGTCAAGGTGCTGGAAAACCTTTACCGGGAGGTAAACTGGCGGATCGAAAACGAAAGCCAGGGCTTTGATAAGGAAACCAGCCATCGCATCCGCTTCGACGTAACCATCGCGCCCGAAGAGGAGAAGATCATCCGCTACACGGCGCACTACAGCTGGTAGTTGATCGCGCTGAATATGAGAACGCCCGGCACTGCCGGGCGTTCTGTTCGAGGAGAGAGTACAGGCTCAGTCGTCGTACCAGTCATCGCGATGGCCATGGCGATAGCCTTTTCGGTAGCCCTTGCGGTAACCCTTGTGATAGCCCTTCTTGTGGCCGTGGTGGTGGCCGTGGCGCTTGCCATGATAATAGCCATGGCGGTATCCCCGCGGGCGATACACATAGCGCGGCGGGGCGTAGTACGGTGCGACCACCGGCCCACCGTAACCGAAGCCGATGACGTAGCCGTCATCGGCCCAATAAAAGGATCCGCCCGCGACCGGTCCATAACCGTGGGCGCCCGCTTCACCGCTGATGCCCATTCCAAGCACCGCGGCCAGTGATGCAATGAGTACAAGTTTCATTTTTGGTACCTCCTTTGCGCTGCTTGCAGGCAAAGAATAGACTGCTGGTGCTGAACCCATACTGAACCGGATGGCGAATTTTGAATCGCCACCCTTGTTATAAACTACTGGAAAATCAGATGTTTGAACTCAAAGAACATGGTCCCGTTTGCGAAATTCGCATGTCCCACCCACCGGTAAACGCCATCGGCCCGCAATTCATGCAAGGGCTGATCGACGCCCTCAACGAAGGCGCGCAGGCGCACCGTGCCATCGTACTGTCCGGGCAACCGGGCATGTTCTCTGCCGGTCTCGACATCGTCGCCATGTCCGGCATGGATCGTGCCGGTATCAAGGACTTCTGGGGCCTGTTTTTCCAGATGCTGCGGACCATCGGCGCCAGCCCGGTGCCGATTGCCTCGGCCATAACGGGCCACAGCCCGGCTGGCGGTGCGGTGATGGCCATCCACGCCGACTACCGTGTGATGATGCAGGGCGAGTGGAAGATCGGCCTGAACGAGGTTCAGGTCGGTCTGGTCGTACCCCCGCAGATACAGCGCGTCCTGGTGCGGCTGGTCGGCAGATACCCCGCCGAACGGCTGCTGGTCGCCGGCGCCCTCCTTTCTCCGGAGAAAGCGCTGGAAGTGGGCAGGGTCGATGAACTGGCCGACGACTACGAATCAACCGTCGCGCGCGCCCTGGCGTGGTGTACTGCGCACACCGCACTGCCGGCAAACGCTATGAGGCGTACCCGGGAATTGATTCGTGCGGACATGAAAGCGAATTACGACGATTTCGATGAAGCTGCCCGCGAGGCATTTTGTGACGTGTGGTTCTCGGATGAGACCCAGCAGGTCATGGGGCAGGTTCTGGCCAGGCTCCGGAAAAAGTCAGCCTAGCACCCCGGATCGGGCCGGGGTCAGCCTCCTGGTGG